>JAYUFN010000409.1:0-8738 GCA_043738705.1 Bacteroidota bacterium | reverse complement strand
CACCAATCTCATATATTTTTTTATCAATCAGTACCTGATTAACATTTTCGGATTCATCATCTTCAATCACATTTTTGTTAACAGAAGCGATCGGTTTGTTTCCAGTGAAATAATCTTCAGGAAGAAGAATCGATAGACTGAGGTTTTTTGTAAGGAAAACATGATGCTGATCATCGAAACTATAAAATATTGCTTCTCGAATAAATATTTTTTGTAAGACAGAAACAAGCGATTCGTCTTTAGTTGAATAGGTAAACGATTGATTATCGTACAAACCTGGTGTATAGTAAAAATGAAACTGTGTTTGAGATTCAATCTGTTGAATCACATTCTCCAATGAAGACTTATTGCAGGATAAGCTAATCTTAATTGTTGTATCAGATTGCGAATAGCTTTTATTAAAAAACAAAAGCGAAAAAAAAAGACAAGGAACTATAAAATATTTTGTCACATTAGTTAGTTAAATGGTTATAATATGCAACAACATTCGTAAGCATATTGTCTTTATCTTTTCTGAAATTCAAATGTTGTGTTTTTATATACTTTTTGATTTCTTTCTCCTTGTCTTTAAATACTTTAAAAACTTGACTTTTTCTTTGGATTACAAAAAAGCGGTCATTTTTTTCAATGTAATAGTGTGTGTAAACGTCTATCTGTATGGATAGTTCGGTACTATTCATGATTTTCTCGCTTAGTTTTTTTATCTCTTCCTTATAAAGGCTTGTTTTATTGTCTACCAGCACTTGATAGAAACCTGTTCTTGAAAGTGAATTGGATAGATCTTCCTCTTTACTTAGAAACTTAAAGTTGTTATCTCCGATCGAGAACTCCTGTAATCTTTCGTTGATGAGTTCAATTTTGTGAGAACTGTCTTCTAGCACAACCAAGTCCGCTACTTCATCATAAATTAGTTTTACCCCTTCGTAGAGCACATGATTATATAATATAGTACCTACACTAAACTGCGATGAATTAAAATATGGATTCTTTTCAATAGTAGCAATTGAATAACCTATATTTTGACTACCATTGTATTTGCCTGATTGCTCACCAATATTTTGGTCGTAAAAATGCAAAACGTTTTTGATACTTGTCTGCAAAAAAACGCTATCCTTGTTAGTAATCTGGGCTTGTAAAAAATTAGATAGTAGGACAAATGTGGTGAGACAGAAAATTAGTCTGGTTCGATGTACGAGCATTGGTTTCGTCAATAGTTATTAAAAGAAAATCAATATACTCTTTTTATAGTGATTAAATATTTTATAGCTTACTAATTATATGAATGGGTGAATGGCGGTTTTAAACTTGTATTATTTTTCTTTTGTTTAGAAATCAATACCTTTAAAAAGTCTTTTGAATGCTTGTTATAATCCTTTATCAGACCTGCTATATTAATTTATTATATAAAGTGTTTACCGTGAAAAAAAAATTCTTAGGTTTCATTACCGTTATTGCTTTGGTAGTGAGTTCATGCTCCCAAAAAAAGTCTGTACCCCTTGATCCAGTAAAACTGTTGATAAACAACGAAGAGCAGTTAACGCAGGTTATTATTTACGATGTTTTTACGCCTCCTGTTGCGAGTAGAATTTATGTTTATTCTTCTATTGCCTCCTTTGAAGCAATCAGATTTTTAAAGCCTAATACCTCATCCATTGCTGAAAAATTAAATGGGTTTGGTAAAATGCCTGTTCCGGATCCTAA
Source organism: Bacteroidota bacterium (assembly GCA_043738705.1). GTDB lineage: Bacteria > Bacteroidota > Bacteroidia > Chitinophagales > Chitinophagaceae > Sediminibacterium. Next base: position 7,037 of record JAYUFN010000409.1, on the reverse strand, counting down.
TAAAAAATATGACTTTAGTCTTGCGGCTTCGGTAGCTTTCTTTAAAGTAGCAAGAAATGTGAAAATTTTTTCAGTTGATTCTCTAAATCAATATGAGAAAGCATTTCATGACAATTTTAAACAGCATTTAGATGACTCAACTTACAATGCCTCTGTAGCATTTGGTGACACAATTGCTTCTGTTGTGTTAAAGAGAGCAAAGAATGATGGTTATTTTAAATCAAGAGGGAAATCGAAATTCTTAGGCAGTGAAGAGCCTGGAAAATGGCGACCAACACCTCCAGATTATTCAGACGGTGTAGAATGGTGCTGGAATACAATGCAGCCTATGTGTCTGGATTCTTGTTCACAGTTCAAACCCAATACACCTCCCAAATATGATCCTAAACCAGGTTCTACTTTTTATGGTATGATGAAAGAAGTATATGACATCAATAAAAATCTGACTCAAGAACAAAAAACAATTGCAAAATATTGGGATGATAATCCATTTGTAATTGAACATGCTGGTCATATGATGTTTGGAAATAAAAAAATTACTCCCGGTGGTCACTGGATGGGAATTGCTGCTCAAATAATTGAGCAAGAAAAAGTAGATCCTGTTAAAGCAGCACAGACATTTGCTTTAACTTCTATTGCACTTTATGATGGCTTTATTGCATGTTGGGATGAAAAATATAGAAGTAACTATGTTCGACCTGTTACTGTTATCAAAGAATTGATGGATAAAAATTGGATGCCATTTTTACAAACACCTCCATTCCCTGAATATACCAGTGGACATAGTACCATTACGGCATCTGCGGCAACTGTACTTACTAAATTGTATAGAGATAATTTAGCTTTTACAGATTCGAGCGATTACCACTATATCGGTATGAAAAGAAATTTTACATCCTTGCACGCTGCTGCTGCCGAATGTTCAATTAGTCGTGTTTACGGTGGTATTCACTACACATTGAGCGTTAATACAGGCGCAGAGACTGGAAAGAAAGTGGGTGGACTGGTTGTGAAAAAATTATTAGAATAAGTTTTACCCATTTAATTGATCAAATCAAAGTGAAAGACTTTTTGGCATCTTGATCTGATCAATTAAAAGCATTTGCTATTTCAACTAATTTTTGTTGAGAATTAAATAAGCATGCAAGTTTATGTATTACTGATTCCACAACTGCATCGGGGCAGCTTGCTCCACTAGTAATCAAAATTTTAACTGGTACTTTTTCGGGTAAGTAATTGCTAACGGTAACCTGTTCTTTGGTGCTCCAATTGCAATTCAATAGTTGGTTCTTGCTTAAGATTCTATCGGGGGTATCAATAAAATAAGAGGGAAGCTTTGCCTCGCACAGTTCAACTAAGTGCGAAGTGTTGCTACTATTATACCCTCCTATAATGATGGCAAGATCAGCTTCTGTTTGAAGCATAGCAGTAACTGCAGTTTGATTGTCATTGGTTGCATAACAAAGGGTATCTCTGGTATCAGCAAAATGTTGATCGATATTATTCGAGCTTAGCTCATATTTTTTAATCATTACCGACTTTAAAAAATCAGAGATAGCTTGTGTATCAGATGCCAGTTGAGTGGTTTGATTAACCACTCCAAAACGAAGAAGGTCTTTCGCAATATCAAATCCTTCAGAATATCTTCCCTTAAATTCTGTATAAAATTCACTCGCATCTTTTTCACCCATAATATACTTGGCAAGCGATTCAGTTTCTTTCATATCATTCACTACAATACTTGCTGTATGCGCAGAGGCATGCGAAAAAGTGGCGCGTGTTTCTTCATGTTTCGGTTTACCATGTATCACAATGCTATAGCCCCTTGCAGCAATCTGTTCACTACGATTCCATACTTTTTCAACAAAGGGACAGGTAGTATTATATTTAGCCGTGGCAATCCCCTTGCTTTTCAGTAATGCCTCAATTGAAAGGGTTGTACCGAAAGCCGGAATGATCACAATATCATCACTTTTAATTTCATCGAAAGAAATTATTTGATGGCCATAGGTATCTTGCATGAATCGAACACCCATTGCAACGAGGTCAGCATTTACCTGAGGATTATGAATCATCTCACTTAATAAGAAAATTCTTTTACCAGGGTTTTCTTGGATAGTGCTGAATGCAATTTCTATAGCGTTCTCCACTCCATAACAAAATCCAAAATGGCGCGCTAAATATATATGCAGATCACCCAGATCTAATAAAGTTGGTGTATTATTTTTTTTAAGTTTATCCTGCTCTTTACGAAATTGTTTTATCGCAGTAATTAGCGGACTTCTATAAGCTATTGGAACATTGAATTGCTTCATAATATAGGAATAACAATGTTAAAAGTACAAAGTTCGCGCGAGTGTACAGAAACAGAACTCAACTAATAAATATTTTTAAAACAATACCAAACTAAGATAGGCGCTTCATTTTGGACTTTAGCATTAAGCCTTATCTTTGCCAAATGCATTATGTTTCAGTAGAGGGATTGTCTAAGAGTTTTGGTATTAACCCACTTTTCCGTAATATTTCTTTTCATATTAATGAGGGCGACAAAATAGCCCTGATTGCCCGCAATGGTGTGGGTAAATCAACGTTACTCCGAATTTTAGCTGGTGAAGAAACTGCGGATGAAGGAAAAGCTTGGGTTAATAAAGATGTTACTGTTGCCCTGTTTGAGCAAGATCCCCATTTTATGGAAGATAAAACAGTGTTGGAAAATATTTTTCATATACAACATCCGGTAATTACTGCGATCAGAAAATATGAGGATGCAATGGAGAGCGAAGATGGCATGCTGATTGCCGAATCAATAGGAGAACTCGAAGACCTGAATGCTTGGGATTTTGAAGCTAAGGTTAAACAGATTCTTGATAAACTGAATATACATCATTTAAAAAACCCTGTGAGTGAGCTGAGCGGTGGACAACGCAAACGTGTTGCACTTGCAAAGACTTTAATCGATATCGGCTTTGAGCATCAGCATACCTTATTAATGATGGATGAGCCTACCAATCACCTCGATGTGGAAATGATAGAATGGTTAGAGCAATATCTGAACCAAGAAAATGTAACCCTACTGCTTGTTACACACGATCGTTATTTTTTAGATACTGTGTGTGAAGAGATCTGGGAGTTGGAGCGCGAAAACATTTATGTGTATACCGGTAACTACGAAAATTATGTAGAGAAGAAAGCCGCACGTATTGAAAGTGAATTGGCAAGTATCGATAAAGCAAAGAATACATTTCGCAAAGAGCTGGAATGGATGCGCAAGCAGCCAAAAGCTAGAACTACTAAAAGCAAAAGTCGTCAGGATAATTTTTATGAAGTGGAAGCAAAAGCTAAACAAAAAATTGAAGATGCGCAGTTACAGCTCGAAGTAAAGATGAGTAGGCTGGGGGGTAAGATTGTTGAAATGAAAAAAGTGTACAAATCTTATGACAACAAAAAGATCTTAAAAGGGTTCGATTATAATTTTAGTAAAGGAGAACGCATAGGAATTATTGGTAAGAACGGGGTGGGTAAATCTACCTTCATGAATATTTTACAAGAAATTGAGCCTGCAGATAGCGGTAAAATTGTGGTTGGTGATACGATCGTCTTTGGAAATTTTTCGCAGCAAGGATTAATAATTAAAGAAGATATGCGCGTAATAGAATACGTGAAAACATTTGCAGAAAATTTTCCCTTGGCTAAAGGGGGAAGTTTAAGTGCATCGCAGTTTTTGGAACTATTCTTATTTACTCCTGATAAACAATACACTTATTTAAGTTCGTTGAGCGGAGGAGAAAGAAAGCGACTACAATTACTCACCATCTTGTTTACGAATCCAAATTTTTTAATATTGGATGAGCCTACAAACGATTTGGATTTGCCTACCCTTGCTGTACTAGAATCATTTTTGAGCGAATACCAAGGCTGTGTGATGATCGTTTCGCATGATCGCTATTTTATGGATCGATTGGTTGATCACTTGTTTGTTTTTGAAGGCGATGGAGAAGTTCGCGACTTTCCTGGAAACTATACACAGTACCGCTTGTGGTTGAAAGAAAATGAGAAAAAAGAAAATAAATGGGCTGTCTTAGAATCCAATAAAAGCCGAGGGCAGACCATGGATGAGGCAGTTGCAAACAAGAATTCTACGATAGAAGCGCCAAAGAAAAAAGCCTCCTTTAAAGAGAAACGCGAGTTTGATTTGTTAGAAAAAGAAATGCCTCAATTGGAATCTGAAAAGCAACTGATTACCAACAAAATGAGTGTGGGCAATCTGGGGTTTGAAGAAATACAAAAATTAAGTGATCGAATAATTATTATTACGAAGGAACTTGAAGAGAAGGAGTTGAGATGGCTGGAGCTAAGTGAGATGATCTAATTTAGTTACATCCTAATCCACATCCTTACATTTTTAAATAAGCTGTTTTTAAAATTTGGTAGATTTTATTTACCTGCTTCTTCTAATATAATCTGATAAAAAAATACCAATCGTTTTAAATCTGATATTCCAATTCTTTCATCAATCCCATGAAACCCTTTGGCATCAATGGTAGGAGTGAATTTTATAACAGCATCTGCGTTTGATTGAAAATATTTAGAATCGGTTGCACCAACTGAAAGAAATGGTACAGGTACTACGTCTTTCATAACCTGATAGGTTGCGGATTCTACATTTCGGTAAGCAGTACTTTCGTAAGAAGCTGCTGGTCCAACTTTATCAGGTGGACTATATCTTGTTATTTTTACCCTGCTATCGTTGATCTGTTTATTCATAAAAGTCTCAACTTCTTCAATACTTGTGCCAGGCAGAATTCTTGTATTTACAACGGCTTTTGCAATACTCGGAATCACATTGTCTTTAACCCCTGTTTGAATCATGGTTGGTACAATGGTTGTATGGAACAACGCATTACTAGATTTATCTTTTTCAAATTCGGTAACCAGTTTCTTTTCAAAAATCCAGGGGTTCGAAATAGCCATTCTTTGAACAAATGGCATCCCAGGCCCAACACGATTCAACATTTCTTTTATTACCGGCAAAAATTGATAGGCCATTTGTTTTTCTCTTAAATGAACCAAAGCCTTGCTCAAAATATCGATTGCAGTTTCGGGTGCAGGAGTTGAACTATGTCCTCCATGTTGTTCAACCAATATATTAAAACTCATATAACCTTTTTCGGCAACTGCTATCAATGCAACTGGCCGTTTTAATTCTTTAAAATTTTCCTCTGTAATTTCTCCACCTTCATCCAGTACTACTTCAGGATGAATTTTATTATCAGTAAAATATTTAGCAATCGCTTGTGCACCATCACCGATAGTTTCTTCATCATTGCCAAAACTGAAATAGATAGTTCTCTCTGGTTGAAAGTGTTGTGCTAGTAATTTTTCTGCAGCTTCAAGTATGCTGATTAAACTTGCTTTGTCATCAGCCGCACCTCGTCCATAAATGGTATCATTTTTTAATAGCCCTGCAAAAGGTGGAACCGTCCAAAGGTTTTCTGTAGCAGCTTCAACAGGTACTACATCAAAGTGAGCCATCAACACATAAGGCTTTTGTTCAGGATGTTTTCCTTCCCACTTATATAATCTGCTTAATCCATTAAATGTTTGATGTGTTAGGGTTTGGTGTACAAGCGGATAATTTTCTTCGATAAACTGCCAGAAAGCTTCGTATTGTGCTGTATCCACAGGTAGGCCATCGCCAATCCCAATGGTCTTGTACTGAATGGCATGCTGCATATGGCTAATTGCGGAGTCCGGGAGATTGGGGATCTCGCGCGAAGGCCTATTAACAATGGCCTTGCTGAACCTAATCGTATTAAAAATAACAATACCAGCAACAGCCAATCCAATAATTAAAAAGAAAAACAATATTTTTTTGACCATAAATTATTTATAGATGCTCAATATAGTTCATTCAATTCTTTCTTTTATTTTGAGCAGCTATTTTTAATAAACATTTTCATAAAAAATAATCTACTTAACTGTATAAATTCACCAACTTTGTGTTAGATTTTTATTTTGAAAGCTAGGATAATTTATTCTCGCTAAATAAAATAACTATTTACGTTGAGGAATATCACTAGAAAAAAATTTGCACATGAAACAAAAAATATTTGGTAAGCAGGGATTAGTGGCATCTCAATTAGGGTTAGGATGCATGGGAATGAGTGAGTTTTATGGTGCTGCTGATGATGAAGAAAGCCTTAAAGTGTTGGATGAAGCATTGGAAATGGGAGTTAATTTTTGGGATACAGCCGATATGTATGGCCCCTATAAAAATGAATTATTATTGGCAAAGGCTTTGAAGGGGAAGCGTGATAAAATATTGTTAGCTACAAAATTTGGAATAGTTCGCTCAGGAGAAAATTTTTCGGTAAGGAGTTTAAATGGAACACCAGAGTATGTGCAAGAAGCTTGTGAAGCAAGTTTGAAAAGACTAGAAATAGATCATATCGATCTGTATTATTTACACAGAAAAGATCCGGCAACCCCAATTGAAGATACTGTAGGGGCAATGGGAAGATTGGTTGAACAAGGAAAGGTAAGGGGCATTGGTTTGAGTGAAGTATCGGCAATTACCTTGCGAAAAGCACATGCCGTACATCCGATATCGGCATTACAAACTGAATATAGCCTATGGAGCAGAGATGCAGAAGGCGAAATTATAGAGACCTGTAAAGAATTGGGAATTGCCTTCGTTGCTTATAGCCCATTAGGTAGAGGCTTCCTGACAGGACAAATAAAAAGTTTCGATGATTTGGCTTCTGATGATTACCGTAGGTTTTCGCCAAGATTTCAAGGAGAAAATTTTCAAAAAAATTTAGATCTTGTAGAGCACCTTCAAAAAATTAGTTTAGAGAAGTCTTGTACTGCATCTCAATTGGCTTTAGCTTGGGTGATGGCACAAGGAGAAAATATTTTTCCAATACCTGGAACTAAACGAAGTAAATATTTGAGAGAAAATATTGGAGCAACTAATATACTTTTTTCAACCGAGGAGCTAGTCCAAATCAATGATCTTTTCGATAACCAAAAAATTT
>JAYUFN010000408.1:0-3161 GCA_043738705.1 Bacteroidota bacterium | reverse complement strand
ACTCAAAATTGGTTTTTAAAGAGGACCCCGAAATGGCTGATCGGAGTGTTAATGATGCGCTAGCATTGTTGAAGAAAAGGTTCGAAAAATAATATTTATTTTATTGGAGCGGATTACTATTTATTGTAAAACCTCCATTGTGTTTTAAAATCTTTTAATAAAGGTTGTTGTTGCGGACTCATCATTACCATTCTCCAGGTTTCTTCAGCAATAGGTGGAATGGTTACAAGATTGTGTTTTTTAATAAAATTGACCGACTGGTTATACAGATCCAAAATCATTTCGGGCTGTTTGCCAGCTGGCACATAACTATTTTTTACTTTTTCAAGAGCAGCTTTCCAATTGGTTCCAAATCCTAGTTCTTTTGCGGCTTTCAACATTTCAACATCACACCACGCGAATTCCTTGTTTGCTATGTCAATTAATTCTTCGGGAGAATAGTTGATCATTTCAAATTGCAGTTGACGAATTAATTCTTTACCTTGATTTTTAAATAATTGATCTATGAGAATTCGTTTGGTAATACTGTTTTTAAGCCTTTCTTTTCTAGTAGGAGCGCAGGATAAATTATATCCTTTGATCCCTGATTTTGGTGCTGTATATGCAGTTCCATTTGCGAGGGAGAAGCCCGATTCTAGTTTAAAATATAAAATCTTAGTAGATATCAATACTACAAGTGAAAAACCTGAAATTATCAACGAAAATTTAGAGAATGTAGCGAAAATTATGAATTTGCATTCACTAGGAAATGTATCGACTAAAAACCTAGAAGTTGCAGTTGTATTGCATGGTGCAGCGGCTGTTAACGTAATGAATAACGAATCATATAATCGAAAATTTTCAGTTAATAATCCAAACTTACCCTTATTAGCAGCCTTAAAAAAAGCAGGCGTTAAAATATTTGTATGTGGTCAAACATTATTTAAAAGGAATATAAATTCAATGGAACTTGCACCGGAGCCAATTGTTGCACTTTCTGCCATAACTACCATTACAACCTACAATCAAAAAGGGTTTACTATTTTGAAATATTGAAAAAGTAAGCTTATAATGTTTTAAATTGAATAAATATTTGGGTTTCCTGATCCAAACTTCTATTTGATTTTTCTAGATTGATTTTATTATGGTAAGAAATTATTTTTTAAAAGGAGATAGACTGGCGGAGGATTCAAACTTGAAGAATCTGTTTGAACTGGCGGATCAGATTTTTGAAATGCCAGTACTGATCTTAAGTTTGATTGCAAAAGAAAGACTAAATTATCTATACCTCAAAGGAATTAATATTTCTGATATTTCTGATGATTGCTTTTTAACTAATCTTATTGCGGCTAAAAATAAGTTCTGCATTTATCCTGATAATTCTGGTGACTTAAAATTCGAAGAAAATAAAATCATAATTGGGTCAAGACATTTACTTTTTTATTGTGGAGTTCCAATAATAGGAAGTTTTGGAAATGTAATTGGTTTTTTTGAAATGGGGGATTTTGAAGAAAGAGATTTCACCGAAAAACAAATCAGTCTATTTCATAAATTGGTATATCAAATTTCTGAACAGATAACTCAGCAAGTAAAAGATTCGTTATTGAAAACTGGTTTTACTGATCTAACAGAAAGAAATAGGGCAGAAGCATTACTCATACAAAATGAAGAACGCTTTAGCTTTTTATACAACAGAACTCCTGTGATGTTATATTCTTTAGATATGGAAAGTAACATCGTTAGTGTAAGTGATTACTGGCTCGCTAAACTCGGTTATCAACGTGTGCAAGTGATTGGTAAAAATATAGATCAATTTTTTACAAAGTCTTCAGTTAAAGATGCCGTAGTTTATAGATTTCCCGAGCTCAATAAGCGAGGATATGATTTTGATATTCCTTATCAGATTATTAAAAGGAGTGGAGAGATTATGGATGTTTTAGTATCTACGATTGTAGAAAAATCTCCTCAAAGTGAGGCGCTGCGATATTTAGCTGTTGTGCAGGATATCACTGAAAGAAAAAGAATTGATGAAGCTTTACAACAATCGGAAGATAATCTTCGAACCGTTTTTGAAAATACAAATATTGGTTATGCCTTAATAGACGCAGATCTTTTTATTTTATCTTTCAATCAAGAGATGCAAAAATTTGCTCAGGAGGACTTGCATAAAACACTCTTTATACATACGTTCTCTGTTTTATATTTTTCTGAATCCCGCCAGCCTGCTATTCATCAAGCAATGATTACTGTTTTACTAGGTGAGACTATTACCTATGAAATCAATTATGTACAAACGGATGGATCAGACAGATGGTATCGGATGAGTATGTTTCCGGTATTCAGCAAAGAATCGAAAGCAGCCGGAATTGTGATGGCTATTGAAGATATCAATGATAAAAAACTAAAAGAATTACAGTTAACTAAAATTATAGGAGAAATTTCGGAGTATAAACTGGCATTAGATGAATCATCTATCGTCTTGATTACTGACGATAGGGGAATTACTACTTATGTAAATGAGCACTGTCTTAATATTTCTCAATATGAGAGGGCTGAATTACTAAATCAAGACTTGCGATATTTAAATTCGGGATATCATAGTAAAGAATTCTTTAAAGAAATGTGGCGGACAATTAAAAAAGGGGAAATATGGAAGGGAGAAATAAAAAATAAAAGTAAACAAGGAAATTATTTTTGGGTCGATTGTACGATCGTTCCTTTTTTGGATAGAGACAATAAGCCGTATCAATTTATTTCTGTTCAGCGAGATATTACAATCACAAAAAATGCCGAATTTGAATTGAACAGATCTTTTGATTTGGTTAATGAACAAAATAAAAGGCTTTTAAACTTCTCTTATATTGTTTCTCACAATCTAAGATCACACATCAGCAATATTCTTTCCATTTTAAATTTTTTAGAAAAAGAAGACTCTCCAGCTGAAAGGAGTGATTTTATACAACATTTGAAAAGGGCAGCTCGTTCATTAAATGATACTTTGTATCATTTAAATGAGGTACTTTCTATCAGTAATAATATTAATTTAGTGATTGAATCAGTTAATCTTTACGAGTACATTAATCTGGCTGCTAAAGTACTAGTTGAACAGGTCAATCAAAAAAAAGCTATCATTAATAATCAGGTTCCTCCCAATTTAATGATAAATTATAACCCTGCATATT
>JAYUFN010000407.1:0-8763 GCA_043738705.1 Bacteroidota bacterium | reverse complement strand
TTCTTTACAAGCTTTTGTATCGCCTGCATTGGCAGCATAACCAATGCAATCAGCTCCTTCATTTTGGATCGATTCAGCAACTTTGTCTAAATCCTCCTGCTTTCTACTATTGATGATCACTCGGGCACCACAGGCTGCAAAATATTTTGCAATGGCTTCACCAATGCCTTTGCTGGCGCCAGTAATAAGGGCAACTTTTCCATCGAGGTTAAATATTTGATTCGCATTCATAGGGTATAAAATTATTTGTTAGCTGGTTTTCTCGTAGCTTTTTGCATCGCTGCCATGAACTGTTCTTTTACTTGTTTTCTAAATTTGGTAGGGAATAGTCTTTTCATTAACCACATTTTTCTTGCTGCCTTTGGGAGTATAATATACAGTTCGTTTTTGCCAGCACGTATTAGGATTTCTTGAGCAACTTCTTTTGCTTCTAACCCTGATTTGTCAATAAACATTTGAGTTGCTTTTTTTACCAAGGCGCCACCTCTTGCAAATTGGATAACGTTTGTTTTAAAATAAGTTGGTTGTATGCAAGAGACCTTAATATTAAAGTCCATTAACTCGCCATAGAGTGTTTCGCTGATTGCTACTACAGCAGCTTTAGTCATATTGTAAGCCCCCATAGTTGGGGCACATCCAATTGCGGCTGCACTCGCAGTATTCAAGATATGTCCGGATTTTTGTTTTTTCATAGAGGGTATAAAATAGTAGCAGCCATACACTACACCCAATTGATTGATCCCCGTCATCCAATCATAATTCTCCAGTGCATATTCTTCAAAAGCACTTCCATCACCCACTCCTGCATTGTTAAAAAGAAGATCAATTCCGCCGGCTTGTTCTAGAAATGAATCAGCAACGATTTTATATTCATGTTTGTCTGATACATTAAGATGAAAACTGATGGCTTTGCCTCCTGCAGCAGTTACTTCTGCAGCAGCTTCATCTAACTGGCCGATATTAATATCGGCCATTCCGATAGTCCAACCTTCCATTGCCAATTCTAGAGAGAATGCTTTTCCCAATCCCGAGGCAGCGCCGGTAATAAAAGCTCTTTTAGATGGATAGCTTTGCGAAAGTTGATACATATGGCAAGTTTTTAATTTAGCATATGAATTTACAATGCAAAAAGCTGAATCAGCTTTTTTTATCTAATTATTTGATTGTTTCAACCATTCATGTATTGGTAAAACCATGCTGTAAAAATAATTCTATCTTTATTTGCCAAAACTTCAGCCTTTGAAACCTAAATATCTTTTTGGAATTATCTTTCTTTCGTTAGTAGCCTGCAAGAACAAAAAAGAAGAAATCAAACAAAATCCAGGTCAGCAATTGGTTACTGTTGATGTAATTATTGCAAGTGCACAGAAAATTTCTAATGTAATTGAAGCTAATGGTAGCATAGTTGCAAGTGAGTTTGCTGAATTACGCCCTGAGGTTAGCGGTCGCGTAGTTTTTTTGCAAGTAGCGGAAGGCTCTTTTGTAAAAAAGGGCAGTATTATTGCGAAAGTTAATGATGCAGACCTGCAAGCTCAGATAGCTAAGACTAAAGTTTTGCTTAATCTGGCAGAGATTACGGAGCAGCGGAATAGAAAATTATTAAATGTAAGCGGCATTAATCAGAACGATTATGATGTTGCATTAAATCAGGTAAATAGTTTTAAGGCAGATCTGGCATATACTCAAACGTTGATCGATAAAACCATTATTAAGGCACCATTTGATGGAATGATGGGATTAAGGCAAATAAGTCCCGGTGCTTATATCACTCCATCAACAATAGTTGCAACAATCCAGCAAGTGAATAAATTAAAAGTGGATTTTACAATTCCAGAAGATTATAGTTTTCTAATTCATAAAGGTAAGAAAGTAGAGATTGACACTGATGGAGGAAGAACCCCAAGAAAAAAAGCTATCATCTTCGCAACAGAGCCGTTGGTAAATGCAGCAACTAGAAATTTAAAAGTTCGGGCTCATTTGGAAGGTGCTGCCAATCCCGGTGCTTTTGTAAAAATATACATTGAGGCAGGGGAAAACAGCAAGAGTATTATGGTGCCTGCAAATGCCATCATTCCTGAAGCAAGATCTAAGAAACTGGTTGTTGTAAAGGATGGTAAATCAGTTTTTGTTGACATTGTTACCGGCGTTAGAAATACTGGCGCTGTTGAGGTTCTAAGAGGTATCAATGTAGGAGACTCGGTTGTTGTTAGTGGCGTATTGTTTACGAAACCGAATGGAAAAGTAAAAGTTCGTTCAGTGTTAAAACTAGAAAATACAATTCGCTAAAAGGAAGATTATTTCCTTTATTATTAATGATTTTTTGATTCAAGGAATAAGATGAATATATCAGAGTTATCGTTGAAACGACCAGTCCTTGCTACCGTGATGAATATCATGATTGTATTATTTGGCGTAGTTGGATTTAGTTTTTTGGCAGTAAGAGAATATCCTGCCATTGACCCGCCAACTATTAGTGTTAGCACAAATTATACCGGGGCCAACTCTGATGTAATTGAAAGCCAGATTACGGAGCCATTGGAAAAATCAATTAATGGACTCCCGGGAATTCGTAGTATCAGTTCTTCAAGCTCTATCGGATCTAGTAATATTACTGTTGAGTTTAATTTAGGCGTGGAACTGGAAGCCGCAGCAAATGATGTGCGCGATAAAGTTAGTCAGGCTATTAGAAGTTTACCTCAGGATATTGATGCACCGCCTGTTGTAACTAAGTCGGATGCGAATAGCGACTTTATCATTCTAATGGCTATCCAGAGTAAAACCAAAGGCTTGCTCGAGTTAAGTGATTATGCCGAGAACGTACTGCAGGAAAGATTCCAAACAATCAACGAAGTGAGTTCCGTTGCTATCCGTGGTCAGAAGAGATATTCAATGCGTATCTGGACAAATACGGATAAATTATCAGCTTATGGGATTGCTTTTAATGATATTCAAACAGCCTTAAATAAAGAAAACGTAGAATTACCCGCAGGTAAGATTTATGGTAACAATACAGAATTAATTATTCGAACACTTGGTAAGTTAACAACTGAAAAACAATTTGCAGATCTAATCATTAAACAGGATGCAAATGGAATAGTGCGTTTGTCGGATGTTGCCAAAGTTGAGTTGGGCCCCGAAAATGAAGAATTTAGCTGGAAGTATAATGGGGTGCCTGCTGTTGGTATTTCAATTACTCCTCAACCAGGTGCAAACTTTATTAGAATTTCTGATGAATTCAACAAACGTTTAGAGCAGATTAAAAAAGGAAATAAATCTGATATTGAATTTAATATACTGATTGATAATACCAAGAATATCAGGAAGTCGTTGGCCGAAGTACAAGAAACTTTATTGATCTCTTTAAGTCTTGTAGTATTGGTGATTTTCTTTTTCTTTCGTAATTGGTTGATTGCTATAAGACCATTGATCGATATACCTATTTCATTAATAGCTACTTTCTTTATAATGTATGTGGGCGGGTTTTCTATAAATGTATTGACTTTGTTGGGTATCGTTCTAGCAACCGGGTTGGTGGTGGATGATGGAATTGTGGTTACGGAAAATATCTTCCGAAAACTCGAAAGTGGATTGACTATTAGAAAAGCAGCTTTGGAGGGAAGTAAAGAAATTTTCTTTGCAGTACTTTCTACTTCTATTACACTCGCAGTAGTTTTCCTGCCTGTGATATTTCTACAAGGTTTTGTTGGAAGTTTGTTCAGGGAATTTGGTATTGTAGTGGCTTGCGCAGTATTGATTTCAGCTTTTGTATCCTTAACGATTACTCCAGTACTGAATGTGGTGTTGAATAAAAAGGATATGGGTCATGGAAAGTTCTACGAAAAAACAGAACCTTTTTTCAGAGGTATGGAAACGGGTTACAAACAACTACTCACCAATTTTTTAAAGATCAGGTGGATGGCATGGGTGATAGTTTTGGCTTGTGTTGGGATCATTTATTTTATTGGTAAAAATATGCAAAGTGAAATTGCACCATTGGAAGATAAGAGTAGTGTACGTATAAGTTTAACCGCTCCAGAGGGAACTAGTTACGATAAAATGCAAACCATTTCAGATAAAGTAGGCGACTTCTTGTATGATTCAATACCTGAACACGATTTCGTATTCACAGCTACTCCAGGCTTTGGAGGTAATGGTGCAAATAATGCTAGCGGAAGGATAGGTTTGGTGCTCCCTGAGTTTAGAAAAAAATCGCAAAATGAAATTGCCAACGACCTCAACAAAAAAATGGCTCGATTTAATGATGTTAGAATATTTGCGGTGCAGGAGCAAACTATTTCTGTAGGATTGGGATCTAGAGGAACATTGCCTGTTCAGTTTATTATGCAGAATCTAGACTTCGAAAAAATTAGAACAGTAATACCGAAATTTTTGGAGGAAGCAAGAAAAGATAAAACATTTCAGAATGTGGATGTAAATCTGAAATTCAATAAACCCGAAATTCAATTGACTATTGATCGTATTAAATCGAAGGACCTAGGACTAACTACTACAGATGTTGCTTCTGTGGTGCAGGCGGCATTTAGTGGTGCGCGTTCTGCATATTTTATTATGAATGGAAAACAATATCAGGTTATCAATCAAGTTGAAAGACCCGATAGGAGTGAGCCATTGGATATTCAAAAACTATATGTGCGAAATATCCGCGGAGATAATATTCCTTTAACTGCTGTTGTTAAGCTACAAGAAAATAGTAACCCACCAACACTATTTCACTTCAATCGTTTTAAAGCAGCAACAGTTTCTGCATCATTGGCAGAAGGTAAAACAATTGGGGATGGTGTAAAAGCCATGCAAGCTATTGCGAATAAGGTTTTGGACGAATCTTTTCAAACTGATTTGAGTGGTCCTTCAAGAGACTATGTAGAAAGTTCTTCGAATACTACATTCGCTTTATCACTTGCATTGGTATTAATTTATTTGGTGCTAGCTGCGCAATTCGAAAGTTTCAAAGATCCTTTCACCATTATGATTACAGTGCCTTTAGCAGTTGCTGGAGCATTGCTAAGCTTATGGCTTTTTAATCAAACGATTAATATTTTCTCACAAATTGGTATGATCATGCTGATTGGTTTGGTAACAAAAAACGGCATCCTGATTGTTGAATTTGCGAATCAAAAAAGGGAACACGGCTTCAATAAAAACATTGCTGTAATTGACGCTGCAACACAAAGGCTAAGGCCTATTTTAATGACGAGTCTTGCTACAGCTCTAGGGGCATTGCCAATTGCCTTGAGCTTGGGTGCTGCAAGTACCAGTAGAATGCCATTGGGTATTGTAATTGTGGGTGGTATTATATTTTCATTGATACTTACTTTGTTTGTAATTCCAGCAGTGTATACCTATATTTCTGGAAAACATGAAGCAGAGAAATTAGAAATTACTGAGTAATTATATTTTCATAATCAATGGCCCAGCAATCAAATTTTTTTGTTGGATTTTTTGTTTACTGATATTTATTAGGTTTTTGTGGCTCAACAGTTAATAACTTCACATTCTAAATTTTGAATATGAGCAATTCAATCGCAGATATTAGAATAGATTATCGAATGAAATCTTTACTCGAAGCAGATGCCGCTACAGATCCCTATACACAATTTGGACTTTGGTGGTTGGAGGCTGTTGAAAGTAAAATTGAGGAAGTAAATGCGATGACTTTGGCAACTGCATCGGCAGAGGGATTTCCTGCCGCAAGAATTGTTTTATTGAAGGGATATGATAAAAATGGTTTTATATTTTTTACGAATTATAATAGTCAGAAGGGACAAGATATTGCAGCTAATCCCAAAGCTTGCCTATTGTTTTTCTGGAAAGAACTAGAGCGACAGGTTAGAATAGATGGTAGCATCGAAAAAATTAGTGCGGCAGATAGTGAAGAATATTTTCAGTCGCGCCCAGTTGGAAGCAGGATCGGTGCTTGGTGTTCTCATCAAAGCACTGTTATTCCGGATCGTTCAATACTAGACAAAAATGTAGATTTTTATTCCAATAAATTTAATTCACAAATAGTTCCACGCCCCGATCATTGGGGAGGTTATATTGTAAAGCCAACAGCCATTGAATTTTGGCAGGGCAGAAGTTCTCGACTACACGATCGGTTGCGCTATTCTAAAATTACCGATAGTTGGAAAATTGAGCGTTTGGCGCCATAGTACAATTCAGATCAGATTGTATAAAAACTTCTGTCATTGGCGAACTTGAAATATATTGCCGTATTAATTATTACTTATGGCGCTAAGTAGATTCTGGTTAATCATCATTCTAGTCTCTGTTGTATATATCCTTGCGCAATTATTTAGTGGGTATAGTTATTCTATCGATTATGTAGTGAACGGCAAGAAGGATGAGCCATTGGTAAAGAAGGAGATGTATTTGAATCAGGTTTCTCCATTTCTGCAAGACACTTTACAAAAAGCCAAAGACCACCGCTATACCCAAAACGACTCTCTTTATATTTTAGATAATAGCACCGTAAAAATTGCAGTCGGTAAACAAGCTACTGATGGAATATTGCCTACTTGTAAGAATACTATTTTTGATTTATTGCTACCATTAATAGCTTACCTATCTTTTTTTTGTGGCATTCTACAATTATTGATTGATTCAGGTGCGAGTGAAAAAATGGCAAAATTATTGAGCCCAGTTTTTGTAAAAGTGTTTCCTGAAATTCCAAAAAACCACCCTTCCATTTCCTATATGACATTGAATTTTGCAGCTAATTTTTTAGGCTTGGATTCTGCTGCTACCCCATTTGGATTAAAAGCAATGGAAAGCCTCCAAGAATTGAATACCGAAAAAGACAAAGCCAGTAATTCACAAATTATGTTCATGAGTTTGCACGCTGCAGGTTTAACTTTAATTCCCACATCCATCATCGGATACCGAGCTGCTCAAAATGCACAGAATCCTGCAGATGTAATGCTGCCTTGTATCATCACATCTTTTGTGGGAACTGTTGCTGCATTGATTATTGTGGGGATCAAGCAAAAAATAAATTTTAAAAGTGCTTCACTGATTTTATCCCTCGGAGCAATGATGGGAATTATTACAGGTTTACTTTTCTATATTGCCAGATTAGACATTATTGGTAAAAATCATTTCACCACCAATTTATCGAATGTTATTTTGCTCTTGATCATTGTTGCAATCTTGGCTTATGCTTTTTACAGAGAGAAATATTTTGCTTCAAAAGATAAAGATATTTTTAGCTCGTTTGTAGAAGGCGCTGCATCTGGATTGTCAACTGGAAAAAGAATCTTCCCCTATATTTTAGGCATGCTTGTAGCGATTTCGTTATTTAGAAATAGCGGTGTGTTTGAAATTGTATCTACAGCAATGGGCAGACTGTTTTTATTGATGGGTGTTAAAAAAGAAATTGTTGATGCTTTACCAATCGCAATACTACGACCCTTTAACGCAGCTGGATCCAGAGGCTTTATGATTGATTCGATGCGTACTTATGGGGTTGATTCGCTTACTGGAAGACTTGCCTGTATTTTTCAATGCGCTGCTGAAACAACGTTCTATGTGATTGCTGTATATTTTGGTAGCATCAAAGTTAAAAATACCAGATACACTTTATCTGCAATGTTATTGGTAGATCTAATATCAGTTATAGCAGCAATATTGATAAGCTTATTGTTCTTTTAAAATAAAATATTATTCGTAGAATAAAAATAAGGAGCGTTTTTGACGCCCCTTATTTATTTATTGATCATCTCTGTTAATATCTGTTTCTAATCTCCCATTTTTACCCATTACCCTGTACCAAACTTCTCCGTTTCCATGAATCTCTCTTTTGAAAAAATTACCATTGATTTCATAATATTTTATTCCATCAATAACAATTGGTCTTGCTTCATTAGGTATTGAAGGCACTTCTGCTCCAATGGGGGCTTCAACTATTTGATAATAATTATTATACGGACGAATAAAAGCACCGTTATAATAATAGAATGGATTACCTCCATAATTCATCGACCAACAGCCTCTTGGTAAAAAATTTAAATGAAAACCTAAATTAAAACTTGGAGAAATATAGTGAGAGGCATACGGATTATAATAGGGTCTGTTATAATACCCAAAACCATTTCCAATTGAAATCTGGAAGCTAGATCTAGGGTGTTGATAGTAATCATTTCTGTGTTCATATCCCTCCATCCTTTCTTGGTGCTCTTCTCTTTCTCGATACTCATTTCTTTCATGGCGATTTCCTTCTCCCCATCCTCTATGTTCTTCATGTTCTCCACCGCGACCCCATTGTGCAAATGAAAAAACTGTTGAGAGAAGCATGACGCTTAGTCCCATGAAAACCGCTTTTTGTGTAATTCTGTTTTTCATAAAAAATCAATTTATATGATTGAATGTCTTCAGATATAAAAACAATTAGCATGCTGGATTATGTAAAAGAAATCATAAAATGTATAAACAGTATAAAAACAAGAAAGCCCGTCACGAGTTCTCGGGACAGGCTTTTAAATCAATATTTAAGTTTTATCTTATTTTCTAGTCAATACCTTTTCAACTGCTTCTACGATGAAAGCGGTATCTAAACCATATTTGGTTAAAAGTTGCGTTGGAGTTCCGCTTTCGCCGAAAGTATCTTTGGTGCCAATATATTCGATTGGCACTGGACAATTTTTAGCAGCTACTTGTGCAATAGCATCTCCCAATCCACCAATCACATTATGTTCTTCAACGGTTACAGCGCACTTGGTTTTGCTAATTGAAGCAATGATAGCTTCG
>JAYUFN010000406.1:0-8787 GCA_043738705.1 Bacteroidota bacterium | reverse complement strand
GTGCTGTAACATTCGACGAAGTTGTTGCAGCTTATTACCAACAGATTCAAGGTCTGGTTGAAGGCGGCGTAGACATTCTGTTAGTAGAAACCATTTTCGATACACTAAATGCGAAGGCAGCCATCTTCGCAATCAAAAAATATTTCAGGGAAACGGGCAAACCCGAATTACCTGTCATGATTAGCGGAACCATTACTGATGCCTCAGGAAGAACTTTGAGCGGCCAAACGCTAGAAGCATTTTACACTTCAGTTATGCACGCAAATCCATTGAGTATTGGTTTGAATTGTGCACTTGGTGCAGCAGAAATGAGAAGCCATATTGAAGAGCTAAGTGGAATTGCTGCATGCTTTACTTCCGCCTATCCCAATGCGGGTCTACCAAACGCAATGGGTGAATATGACGAGCAACCACATGAGACTGCGCACTTTATTGAAGAGTGGGCAAAGCAAGGGTTTGTTAATATTGTTGGTGGTTGTTGTGGCACTACACCAGATCATATTAAACATATTGCACAAAACGTTCAGAACCTGCAGCCGCGAGCATTGCCCGTATTAGAAACCGCTTTATAAAATTACTATGTCTAGCATTAAACCATACCTGCGTTTATCCGGATTAGAACCATTGATTGTTCGACCTGAAACTAATTTTGTGAACGTTGGCGAAAGGACCAATGTTACAGGTTCTAAAAAGTTTGCCCGACTAATCAAAGAAAATAAATATGAAGAGGCATTATCCGTTGCACGTCAACAAGTAGAAAGTGGTGCGCAAGTATTGGATGTAAACATGGATGACGCATTGTTAGAGGGAGTACAGGCAATGACTACATTCTTAAATCTTGTACAATCAGAACCAGATATCGCTCGTATCCCAATCATGATCGATAGTTCTAAATTTGATATCATCGTAGCCGGCTTGAAATGTGTACAAGGTAAGTGCATCGTGAATTCCATTTCAATGAAGGAGGGCGAAGAAAAATTTATTGAACAAGCTTTTATATGTAAGGCTTTTGGGGCCGCAGTGATTGTAATGGCATTTGATGAAGTAGGACAAGCTGATACCAGAGAAAGAAAAGTAAGCATTTGTGCAAGAGCATATAAAATATTAACTGAGCAAGTTGGATTTGATCCGCAGGATATCATTTTTGATCCAAACATTTTTGCAATCGCAACGGGTATCGAAGAGCATAACAATTACGCTGTAGACTTTATAGAGGCGACCAAAGAAATCAAAGCACTGATGCCGCTCACAAAAGTAAGCGGAGGAGTTTCGAACGTATCTTTCTCATTCCGTGGCAACGATCACGTCCGCGAAGCCATACATAGTGTTTTTCTATTGCACGCAATCAAAGCTGGAATGGATATGGGTATTGTGAATGCTGGACAGTTGGTAGTATATGATGAGATTGAACCAACACTTCGTCAGCTTTGTGAAGACGTGATTCTAAACAAAAACAACGATAATAACGAAGCCACAGAAAAACTTATTACACATGCTGAAATCGTAAAGGCTAAAGGTAAAGTAGAAGTAAAAGATGAGAAATGGCGTAATAATTCCGTAGAGGAAAGATTAAAACATTCATTGGTAAATGGAATTACCGATTATATCGATGCGGATACTGAAGAAGCAAGACAGAAATATCCTAAACCGCTTGATGTAATTGAAGGGCCGCTCATGGCAGGCATGAATGTGGTTGGTGATTTATTCGGTGCAGGTAAAATGTTTTTGCCACAGGTAGTTAAAAGTGCAAGGGTGATGAAAAAAAGTGTAGCAGTATTAACGCCTTTTATTGAAGCGGAAAAGGAAGAAAGAAAACAAGCACATATTGCAGCTGGCACAACAAATGAGGAAGCCGCTGGTGCTGCTAAAATATTATTGGCAACAGTAAAAGGAGATGTACACGACATTGGTAAAAATATTGTTGGAGTAGTATTGGGCTGCAATGGATATGATATTATCGACTTAGGCGTAATGGTTCCGGCCGACAAGATTCTCGAAGCTGCAATCAAAGAGAAAGCCGATATCATTGGATTGAGTGGACTAATTACGCCATCACTTGATGAAATGGTACATATCGCAAAAGAGATGAAGCGTCGGGGGATGAAGCAACCCTTGATGATAGGTGGAGCAACTACCTCCCGTATGCACACTGCAGTTAAGATTGCTCCTGAATTCGGAGAAGGAGTTGTTCACGTATTAGATGCATCGAGAAGTGTTACTGTTGCCGGTGCACTCCTGAGTAAAGAACAAAAACAAGATTTCTTAGCCAACATAAAAACGGAATATCTTCATTTGAAAGCAGTTTTTGATTCAAAAAAATCGATTAAAAATTATCTCCCTTATTCAGAAGCAAAGAAGAAAAAAACAAATATTAACTGGAAAATTTTTGAGCCCATTAAGCCTTCTTTCACTGGCACTAAAGTCTTTGAAACGGTTTCGGTTGACACGTTAAGACCATTTATAGATTGGAAACCATTTTTTATTGCTTGGGAGCTGCACGGAAATTTTCCAGAAATATTAACGGATAAAATCGTAGGTATTGAAGCGTCAAAATTATATGTTGATGCAAATGGATTGCTAGATAAAATCATATCAGAAAAATGGCTTGAAGCTAAGGGTACTATAGGATTCTGGGAGGCTTCAAGTAAAGATGACGATGTAACCGTTCTAGTTGAAAAGAAAACCGTTCGCCTTAGTTTTCTTCGACAGCAAATTCAAAAAGCTGCAGATCAACCAAATTTGTCGCTAGCTGATTTTATTGCTCCAGAAACAAACGGTATCAAGGATTATATCGGTGCATTTGCAGTTACTATTCATGGAATCGAAAAACATATCAAAGCATTTGAAGCCAACTATGATGATTATAATAAAATTATGTTACAGGCTTTGACAGACAGACTAGCTGAAGCATTTGCGGAGTTCCTGCACCTGAAAGTTCGTAAAGAATACTGGGGATACGCAACTAATGAGCACCTCACTAATGAAGAATTGATCAAAGAGAAATATCTTGGCATTCGCCCCGCACCTGGTTATCCGGCTTGTCCAGACCACACCGAGAAATATAAGTTATTCGATCTTCTAAACGCCTCAAAAACAATTGGTATTGAGTTAACAGAATCATTGGCAATGTATCCAGCATCTTCAGTTTGTGGCTGGTATTTTGCAAACCCACAGAGTCAGTATTTTGGTATTGGCAAAATACAGCGTGATCAGTTGATAGACTATGCCGAAAGGAAACAAATGAGTTTAGAAACTGCAGAAAGATGGTTGAGTCCGATTCTGGATTAAAATAGGGTTTTATATTTTAAGCAATTGAAGCCTGCTTAGAGTTTTGTAATTTCGCGCCGAACTAATGTCCAAATTGTGATGAAAACCTTTTTAAGAACGATTTTATTTTTATTGATAGCAGTACCTTTTATCTCATCTGCCCAAACTAAGAAAGAAAGAAAAGGAGAATTCTATTTCTCGTGGGGATATAACAAAGAATGGTATACCCATTCAAATGTGCAGGTAAACCAGCCTGAGTTAAATAATAGTTACACGCTAAAGCAAATCCATTCACACGATCATATTGGTTGGGATATGGGTATATTAAAAGTGCCGCTAAGCATTCCACAATATAATTATCGTATTGGATATCTATTTGATAAAAAAAGAGGGCTAGGTTTTGAAATCAATTTCGACCATACTAAACATATTATTGCTAACGATCAACAAGCTCATATTGTTGGAACAATTGGTGGTAGACAAGTTGATAGCACTTTAACATTTTCGGAAGTCAATGGTTTTGTTTATTATCTAAATAATGGCGCAAATTTTTTGCTATTTAATATCGTTAAAAGATGGAATTGGCAGAAAAGCAAAACAGGGAATTTCAAATTAGACTTTTTAGGTAAAGCAGGTATTGGTCCTGTTATACCACACGTACAAAATACTTTATTTGGAAAAGATAATACTCCCGGCTTTCAATTAGGAGGATGGAATATGGGCGCTGAAGTCGGTATCAGGTCTACGTTTCACAAATACGTATATCTAGAGTTTACGAATAAAATTGATTATGCACGATATTCTAATCTAAAGGTTTACAAGGGTACTGCTAAACAAGCTTTCGGAACATACGAATTGATTCTGAGTCTTGGATATACATTCCCAATGGGGAAAAGAGGAGCGTAATATTAAAAAAAAAGAAAGGGAATCCTCAAATAATCATTCCCGGTATTTCAAATATCCCTTTATTAAATTTTTTCAAATAACCACCATATCCGTCTTCGCTTTTTGATAGTATAGTTATCTTCTACATATTTGTGAATGTGCTGTATTGCCTCGTCGATATCATCTGTAACTAAAACTAGATTCAAATCTTCTACAGCAATCGTTTTTTGATTCGACATAAATAGAAGGTCATCCATCAATGGTTTAAAGTATTCTTTTCCGAATAGCACTATTGGGAAGTCGTTGATTGTTTTGGTTTGTACTAGTGTAAGAGTTTCAAATAATTCATCCATTGTACCAAACCCACCTGGCATTATGATAAAAGCGTAAGAGTATTTGACCAACACAACTTTCCTGATAAAAAAATAATTAAAAGTAAGAGAAGTTTGAATATATGGATTTGGTTTTTGCTCAAAGGGCAGTTTAATATTACATCCCACCGATTCACCTCCATTTTCAAAAGCGCCTCTATTAGCCGCTTCCATAATACCAGGCCCTCCCCCAGTTAAAGTAGTAAAGCCCATTTTAGCAATCCTTTTTCCGAATTCCCTTGCAGCTTTATAATATGCATGATCTTCATCAAAACGAGCAGAGCCGAAAACGGTTATACAGGGTCCAACAAAATGCATGACCCTAAACCCTTTGATAAACTGTACAAAAATTTCCCACGCAAATGCTAATTCAAAAATTCTTGGTTTCGGTCCGTCTAAATAAACAGGATCCTGTTGCGGAATTATTCTATGTTCTTCGTTCATGCCATTCGATTTTCTTTATACCTTCAAACTAGCTTAAAATGTTTTGTAAATTTACGATTTAAAAATAATGCCAATGTGCAAAAAATTATTGAGCACGCTACTTCTTTTTTTAGCAATCACGCACTGCAACAGTCAGGAGACTTTGGAATTAGTCTCCATAAAGTATCACTCCCTTTCAACAACTAAAACATTAGAGTTATTCAAAGAGTCATCAGTTAGAAATAATTTTTTAAAAAATTTAGATAGTACTGTTCAAAAATGGCTTTCTCTTAAACTCAGTTACCCAACTAATTTTACTATCGAGGCTGAAAAGGGAGGAATTACAAATTCTAAAAGAATTCGGATAAATGGATCTCAACCTTCAATTAATACCAAAAAGAAAACAGGCTTATCTATAAGTATCGACATTGCTGAATTACCCTTAACAGACGAAGTAAATAAACAGGATTGGAGCACAGAATTAATTGAAGAACTATCTAAAAAAATTAATACCTGTTTTTATCAGCTTTATGCTACAATAACAAACAGTAATGATGAAACTATATTTGATAAAAATTTATACGTTATCCTTTCAAGGCAAAATCAATCAGGAAATATTGGATATGAGCATCCAGATTTCGCTTTGAGTCCTGTAGGTCTAAATAAAATGATCGAGTCCTGTTTACCTATACTATTAGATAGTACCAATGGCTCAGAATTAATTCAGATTAGGGCTTTGCCTGCACTTATGTCAGATAACTTTATTCAACCCAATCTTATCAATTATCCCAAGATTGTTACAACAATTAATAAGAACATTATCCAGTATATAAATAAAAGCGGTCTTCAATATCTCAGGTTTCAAGAACCAGAATATTTTCTAATAGAGTTGAAAGGAAAAAAAATCACACCACTCTCTTTTGAAGTCCAGCATATTATCAAATCCGAAAAAAATAATGAATTTATTTTTCTGTGGGAAGAAAGCAGAGATATTATGGCCGATAAAAACTATAAGCTACTTACCATAGCAACTGTAAATAATACAGCTTCTTTTGGACAATCAATAGTTTTAAGAAATATAAAAACAGGGTTACCCTTTCAATTCTTAAAGGGGTCATCTCATAAACTACTACTCAATAATGATACTATTGGGAGCTTTTCTATACAAACACAATTAACAGATAGCAGTCATAAAAAAATGTATCATCAATTATTTATTGCAAAAGATAATTCCATATTTCGGACTTCAGAAAAAGACAGTACAGTAAGTCAATTTTATCCTTACACTTTAAAAGGAAATTTATATCAGATTCCTTTTAAAATTCTCAACAGCGGAATGAGTGGGATTGAAAGCATCAGGGAAATCTATTACAACAATAAGCTAATATGTATTGCTCAAGGTAAGATCTATCCTGAATTATTATGTGTGCTTGATCCAGATATAAATACAGTAACACTAAATCAACTATTACTGATAGC
Source organism: Bacteroidota bacterium (assembly GCA_043738705.1). Classification (GTDB taxonomy): domain Bacteria; phylum Bacteroidota; class Bacteroidia; order Chitinophagales; family Chitinophagaceae; genus Sediminibacterium. The sequence goes on along the minus strand of JAYUFN010000406.1, from coordinate 2,362 downwards.
TTTTAGTAGTTTATTTTAATTCAAAAAAATGTCGGACACGGGCTTTATTTGTGCCCGACATTAAATCAATATTTTTATTCCGGTACAGCCTGTTTATTTCCTCCCAACATTAATAGATCGCTTGCAATTACTTCTGTTACAGAATGTTTTACCCCTTGTTTATCCGTATAATTTCGATTGACTAGTTTCCCTTCAATAGCCACCTCCTTGCCTTTGCTTAAATATTTTTCTACTATATCTGCAAGTTTACCCCAAGCAACTACATGATGCCACTGGGTTTCCTGCACTTTTTCACCTTGTGCATTCTGATAGCTTTCATTAGTGGCTACCGAAAATTGTGCCCATTTTTTACCAGTTTCGGTAGTTTTAATTTCTGGTGCTTGACCCAAGTTACCGATGAGTTGCACCTTGTTTTTCATTGCGTACATGACCTTACTTTTAGATTAAATAATTTCATTGGTGTTTGTCACCAACGATTACTTCACAAATATGCTTGGCCATTTAGGTTTTAAACGGTAAATAAATAGTTACATACGATTATAAATGACTGTAAACGATTATAAAATAATTTTTAAGTTTTATAAAAATGGCCTCGCACAAAAGATAATACTAACTACGAATTTGTATATTTAGATATTCCATACAAATTCAGAAAAATATGAAAAAAACATTTGCTGTTTGTGGGCTATTCCTATCTGCCACTTTCTTGTTTGCACAAAAACCTCAATCATCCTCTAACAAAAACATGGTATTAGGTTCCATAGAAAAACACCAAGACGACCTGATCAAAATCAGTGATCAGATCTGGGGCTTTGCAGAAATTGCCATGCGTGAAAACAAATCTGCTAAACTTTTAGCTGATTATGCAGAAGCGCAGGGATTTACTGTAAAAAGAGGTGTAGCAGCAATTCCAACTGCATTTATTGCAGAATATGGAACCGGCAAACCAATCATTGGCATATTAGGAGAATTTGACGCATTGCCTGGTCTCTCACAAAAAGCGCAGCCAACAAAAGAAGCATTACTGGCTGGAGCACCAGGACATGGTTGCGGACATAATATGTTTGGAACTGCTAGTCTTGGCGCTGCTATCGCCATCAAAGAATTAATTGCTGCAGGAAAACTAAAGGGAACAATTCGTTTTTATGGAACTCCTGCTGAAGAAGATCTTGCTGGTAAAGTATGGATGGCAAAAGAGGGTTTATTTAATGATCTAGATGTTTGTCTAGATTGGCATCCAGACTATGAGAATAAAGCGAATATGCAGAGTTCACAAGCTATTACAGATTTTAGTATCTCATTCAAAGGTAAATCGGCTCATGCAGCTGCTGATCCATGGAATGGCAGAAGTGCATTAGATGCTGCTGAACTATTTGCTCAAGGCATTAATTATATGCGGGAACACGTGAAGCCAAGTGTTAGGATGCATTATGTATTTACAAATGCAGGAAAAGTACCAAACGTTGTTCCTGATGAAGCCAGCGTTTGGCTATGGATCAGAGATAGTAAAAGAAGCGGCGTTGTTGATGTAGCAGAACGAATGAAAGATATCGCAAAAGGTGCCGCACTGATGGCGGGCGTTTCTTATGAGGTGAAACTGAATAATGGTCTTTATGAATTGTTGATCAACGAAACAGGTGCTAAAGCTTTACAGAATAACATGAATCTTGTAGGCCCTATCACTTATACTAAAGAAGAAGTTGACTTTGCCGATAAAATCATGAAAGAGTACGGATTGCCGTCAAATGGAATTGCAGGCGGTATAAAACCTCTAGAAACTACAAAGGAAACTGCTCCCGGAGGTTCAACAGATGTTGGAGACGTTAGCTATATTGTTCCTGAAATTACATTGCTTGCAACAACTGCTCCATTCGAATCACCCTGGCATTCATGGGTGGTAGTTGCTTGTGGTGGTATGAGTATCGGCCATAAGGGAATGCTATTTGCATCTAAATCATTAGGCACTACCATGGTAGACTTATTCGAAAACGAACAATTGAGAAAAGATATTAAAACAGAATTTTTAAAGAGAAAAGGTAAAGAAGTTTGGGAAGCAATGCTACCAGACGGTCCGCCACCTGTTCCAAAAAATTAATTTTTTTAATAATGATAAGAGCAGGTATTTTATTATTACCTGCTCTTATTTATTAGAACGAAAGGTTCACTCCCGCCATTACATTAAAACGTTTACTATTATATCCTACAAGATCAAAATATTGTTGATTAGTAATATTTTTGAAGTCCACAAATGCCCTACAAGATTTTGAGATAGTATATCCCAGATACAAATCAATGGTATAATAAGATGGCATTTTATTTGGGCCCGCATCATACATTCCTTTTAATCTGGTCCCCACAAAAC
>JAYUFN010000405.1:0-3187 GCA_043738705.1 Bacteroidota bacterium | reverse complement strand
CTATCATTGCACAAACACCCGACGACGCTCTACGTACTGCATGGTTTACTCAAAACGGGACAGGAAGAAATACGGCTACTGGGGGTGCAATGGGTTCTCTAGGTGGCGACATTACTGCAAACCACGTAAACCCAGCTGGGCTTGGTTTGTACAAAACAAATGAATTTGTTTTGTCGCCTGGGTTTCTTTTCAATACTAATAAACTAAACTACAGGGGAACGGATACAAGTGTTAAGAAAAACAATTTCAATTACGGTACTTCGGGAATTATTTTTAGCAGTTCAAATAATAATCGCAAATGGACAAGTAGTGCTTTTGCCATTTCAGTGAACCAAGTTGCCAACTATAATAATCATATCCAATTCAGCGGATATAACAATATGAGTTCTTTCTCTGAAAAATATCTAGAAGAACTTACGCACGATAGAGCTGATACGAATGCTGCATTAAGTAATTATATTTTTGGATCATCACTAGCTTTCAGAACATACTTGATTGATACTATCAGCGGCCTAGGTGGAGCTGTTGCAGGGTTTCAGAGTCTCGTACCAATTTCTACCGGCGTTCTTCAATCTTATAATGCAATTACTTCAGGGGGTTATCAAGAAGTTGCGCTTGGTTTAGCTGGAAATTTAGAAGACAAAATGTATGTAGGCGGTAGTTTAGTGATCCCAATTATTAATTACCATAGAGAACTTGTGTATTCAGAAACTGATGCAACAACCAATACAAAAAATCAGTTCGGCAGTTTTGAATACAGAGAAACTTTTAGTTCACGTGCATATGGAATTGGTTTGAAATTAGGAATCATCTATAAGCCAACTGAATTCTGGCGAATTGGTTTTGCATTCCATACACCACAAGTATTAGGATATAGGGATGAAATAAGATCTTCTATGATCACTAATACTGAATCTTATGCAGGCATCAAAAAAGAGTCGAGTGACAATCTAAATAGCGGTAATTCAGGAAAAAGCGAATACAATTTAGTTACCCCTTGGAGGGCAATAGCGAGTGCTAGTTTCGTGTTTAGAGAAGTAAAAGACACACGCCAGCAACGAGGTTTCTTAAGTGCCGATTTAGAATATGTAGATTATCGTAGTGCCCGATATTCAGGAGTAAATAATGTGAGTGATGCACTTTTAAATTATTACAAATTGGTCAATAACGAAATAAAAGATTATTACAAGGGTAATTTTAATTTACGCGTAGGTGGTGAATTGAAATTTAAAGTATGGATGGTTCGCTTGGGTGGGGGTTACTATGGAAGTCCTTATTCAGATAAAAATCTCAGTGCAAATCGAATGGTTGCCAGCGGAGGTTTGGGATACAGAAACCACGGCATGTTTATCGATCTAAGCTATGCACACGCTTTTCAGAAAGACGTTCAATTTGCCTACAGGCTCAATGATAAGCCAAACACTTTCGCTAATCAGACGGGTGGAAAAGGTAATTTAATGTTGACCTTAGGATTTAAATTTTAATTGTTCCACTGAAATAGTTCTAGCATCCCACCATTTTATTTCATCATCTTTTTTAAACCATGTCATCTGCCTTTTGGCATAATGTCTAGTATTTTGCTTGATCAATTGAATTGCTTCCTTTTCAGTTATTTTTCCATCCAAGGCATCAAATAATTCACGATACCCTACTGTTTGTAATGCATTATTATTTCTAAAAACGGACAAGCTGAAAGCTTCTTCTATCAAGCCTTTCGATATCATCTGATCTACCCTTATCTCAATTCTTTCGTATAAAATTTCGCGGGGTAACTCCAATCCTATTTTAACGATCCTAAATGGTCTTTGCTTTTTGTTACTCGTTCTAAAATTTGAAATGGAAGTTCCTGTAGACCTGATAAATTCGAGCGCACGCATTAATCTCTGAGGGTTTTCCCGTTCTGCAATTTGCCAAAATAAAGGATCCTTCACTTCTACTTCGTTTTGTAACCATTGCAATCCTTTTTCTTCATAAGATGCGGCTATCTCAATTCTGATGCTTGGATCAATTGGGGGCATTTCATCAATACCTTGGCAGAATGATTTAAGATACAATCCTGTTCCCCCCACCATCACCACTGATCCAAATTGGTTAAGAATTAATTCAGTTTTTCCTAGAGCGTATTGCTCAAATATTCCGGCATTCATTTCATCATGAATCGAATGTGAATTGATAAAATGATGTGGAATAGAAGCTAATTCCTCAATAGACGGTTTTGTAACTGCCATTCCTAATTCCCGAAAACACTGCCTTGAATCAGCAGATATGATCTCCGTTTTCAAAGCACTAGCCAGTGCAATTGCAAAGCTGGTCTTACCAACTGCTGTTGCACCGCAAATAACAAAAACGGTATTACAATTTGAATCATTCATTGAAGAAGACCGAAATACTTTTAGCATGTGTTGAAAAAAAAGACCAACCTTTTCAGATTGGTCTTCCTATTATTTTGATCGAATTAAAATGCTTCCTCATCCAAACCTTCTTCTGCGCCTTCATCTTGACTTGCTTCTGAACCTTCATCATCAGCTAATTCACCCTCCTCGGTTAGTACCACTGCCTCACCTTCTTCTCCAAAGCCTTCTGTAGTTTCAGTTAAATCGTATTTCTCTTCTATATCAGCAAACTTATCTCCTAGCAAACTCTTGGTACCATATTGTTGTGGCCCAATTCCCTCTGTCCTAGTTGTTGAAGGATAAATAGTTTTATTATTTTCTTCTTTACTAACATTGATTAATTCAACTAAAAAAGTCCAATTCTTTGAGAAGTCGTATTGATAAACAAACTTTTGATTAGTATCACGTATTTCAGAACCGATGGTAGTGTCTGCCATGATCAATGGATCAGTAAGATACTTCTTCTCATATTTTTCTACACTAATTTCTCTACCCCGCTGCCAGATATCATTACTACGAAAAAAAGTAGCTTGATGTTTACTATCAAATTCATACGACTTTAAAATTGCCAAATGCAAATCTTGAAAAGTTTGAGTATGTTTTATAATGACGTCTCTGTAAACGGAATCGTCTTCTTCTAGATAAATCCTGAATTTTAATACAGCCATTCTTTATTTAATAATTATTTTGATAATGATAGTATGATATAGTTATTCTGATAAAGTGTGCAAATTAAGGAAGTAACCATTCCGAACCTGATAAAATTAAGATTTATTAAGTGGCGCTAAATCTAA
>JAYUFN010000404.1:0-3189 GCA_043738705.1 Bacteroidota bacterium | reverse complement strand
GCGCTATTACTATAGGTCATAGTACTATTTAATTCGATTTTACTAATAGCAAAATCGGGTACCGGGCAAGGATAGTTCTTCTCTCCTATTCTGATTTCATTTCCTTTCATCACATTTGGGATAATTCCTTCGAAAAGCGTGTGTTTAATCAGTTCAACCACGTCGATATATTTTGGAGTAAGCCCCCCTCTTAAAACATTATCGCTGTTTGCCATCAGTTCTATGTTTTGACCTTCTAGGTAAGCATGCGGTAACCCAGCGCCTTGAAAAACGGCTTCGCCTGGCTTGAGATTAACAATATTGAAAAAATAAATAGAAAAAATACCTTTATCGATATCAGCTACCTGTTCTACGCCTTCAAATTGTTTTGCCACCCACCAGCCGGGATCAGCTTTACTGAGTTCTCCCTCCCTTTTCTTTCTAAGTTCACGTCGTACTACCGGCATTAAAAAAGCATTTACCTCCAACTGGCTCATCTCCATTACAAACTGATACAAGGCTTTATATCCTTCTCTTTTAAAAAGGGGTAATAATATTTTAAACTCATACACTTCAGAGAGCGTATTTTCTAAAACTATTTTTTCTTTGAATCCATGCAAAAGCCAAAAATCGCTTAGCGCAACCATCACTTCTGGTTTATGATTTCGATCTTTATAATTTCTGTTTGCTGCCCCAATAGGTATCCCTTCTGCCTCTTCTCGATCAAAACCTTTTTCTGCCTCTTCCTTGGTAGGGTGTACTTGTATGGATAACATCTGTTTTACATCGAGCACTTTTAAGAGATAGGGCAACTCGCCAAATTTTTCATATACACTAGCTGTCAATGCTGTTTTTGGATCCTTGTTGATCAAATCATTTAATGCAATTTCGGTATTCCCAACAATTACTTTTGCGGCCGCTGATGGATGGGCACCTAACCAATATTCTGCACATGGTTTTCCATCCAAATTCGAGACCCCTAATAGTTGCGGTATAAAGGTGTTTCCACCCCATGCATAGTGTTGAATAAACCCTTTTATTTTGAAAATTTTGTTCGACTCTGACATTATTGGAAATTTATAATTCTTAAACGCATATCCCCCCTAAAATCTTGTGTAACCTTAGAATTAAATCGATAAATATATTATAATGGAAACCAATAAATCAAAGGGCGACTATGGAGAACAACTCGCAACCGATTTTTTAGTTGAAAAGGGATTCAGTATCCTTGAAAGAAATTGGCGTCACCATCATTTAGAAGTAGATATCATAGCATGTAAAGATGGACTTTTACATATTGTTGAAGTAAAAACCAGGTACTCACTGCGGTTTGGGCGACCCGAAGAAAGTATCACAAAAGATAAAATGCAATTCCTTAAAAATGCTGCAGAAGCCTATCAATATAAAAACCCTTATTGGAAATACTTACAATTCGATGTAATTGCCATTACATTAATTAACGAAAGGCCTAGGGAAATTTTCATGATCGAAGATGTATATTTTTAAACTCAACCCAATTTCTTTTTTAAAGGTTTTACAGCTCTCTCGATCATTTTTTCGACCATTTTAAAGGTTGCAGGGCAGTAGTCGATATTTTGCTGGTGCCAATGCATGTAAGATGGCATGTCTTTCTTTTTAAGGTGTGGAAATCCGGCACAATCTAGCGGCCGTACTTCATAAATACTACACATATTGGTTTCTTTACTCAGGAACTGACAAGGTTGTTTTTTATTTACCCAATCTTTGTCTTCCTTTTCATATACTAGCCATTTGTCTTTGAATTCATCTTCACTCATTTCCAAGTACCCAGAAATTCTTTTGACATCTTTATTAGTAAAAGTGGGAGTCATTGTTTTACAACAATTTGCACAACTCAAACAGTCAATTTCCTGCCAAACTTCTGTATCAATTTTAGCAACTGTTTTATCCAAATCCTTTGGTGGATTTTTAGCTAATGAACCTAAATATTTTTTAAATGCCTTTTGATGGTATCGAACTTTTTGTTTGAAAGAACGGAGGTTCACTTGCATACAGTTAATTGCAATTTAGTTTTGACGAATCAACGAATTTAAGGAACTATAATTTAAAACAAGCGTTTCAAAAATCAGGAATAGAGTAACTTTCAATAAATTTTTGAAAATTTTATTTGCTTAAATAAAAAGATAAGAGTTCAATTATGTGGGAATCATATAAAAAAGGATTTAAAAGCTATCTGCAATTAGAACGGTCGCTTAGCGATCATTCGGTGGAGGCTTATTTGAGAGATATTGAAAAACTAACCCAATATCTACTGGCAAGTAATAACACTCAAACCCCTTCCAGCATTGAATTAAAAGACCTACAACGTTTTGTAAAATGGATCTCCGAATTAGGCATGAGCCAAACATCTCAGTCACGAATCATTTCAGGCATCAGAAGCTTTTATAAATATTGCCTTATTGAACAGATCTGTACAGTTGATCCAGCTTATTTGTTAGAAGCGCCAAAAACAAAAAGGAAACTTCCCGATACACTGAGTTTTGAAGAAATTGAATTGGTGATCGCACAGATCGATCAAAGTAAAGCAGAGGGCTGTAGAAATAAAGCCATTTTAGAAACCATGTACAGCTGCGGACTACGCGTAACGGAATTAGTAAATCTAAAGCTCTCTTGCTTTTATCCTGACCTTGGATTCATCAGGGTTACGGGGAAAGGCGACAAAGAAAGACTGGTTCCAATTGGGAGCGATGCCATTAAATACATACTACTTTATAAAAACAATATTCGGGTTCATCATAACGTACAAAAAGATTTTGAAGATATTTTATTTTTAAACAAACGTGGGCACGGATTAAGTAGAGTGATGATTTTCTACATCATTAAAGAGATGGTTTATAAAGCAGGAATCAAAAAATCTGTTTCACCGCATACTTTCCGGCATTCATTTGCAACACATCTTGTTGAGGGGGGTGCCGACCTTCGTGCAGTGCAAGAAATGCTTGGGCACGAAAGTATTACTACCACTGAGATCTACACGCATTTAGATCGAGATTTTCTCCGCGACACACTGCAACGTTTCCATCCAGCATATAAATAAATCAGTACAACTTTTCTTTACCTAAATATATTACATCATTTTATTTAGCGCTTTTTACACAAAAGGATTGGCAATCAACATTCCTTGATGTACGTTTGTGGAAATAAAAAAAACAAATGAAAAAAATTATTTTA
>JAYUFN010000403.1:0-8846 GCA_043738705.1 Bacteroidota bacterium | reverse complement strand
AAAAAAGTAGCTCCTGTAGTAGCTGCTCCTGTAGTTGAAACAGTTGCTCCAGTTGAAACTACACCAGATACACCTGCTGCTCAATAAGCACTCGTTGTTAGATATAACTACTCCTGCCTCATTCTTGCCGAATGAAGCAGGAGTTTTTTATTTATATTGTCAGATAGAAATTTAAAAAAACAATTTATGCGCTATTTAAGTTTGATCCTTATTTGTTTTATCAGCTTTTTCACTTCAGCCCAATCCAGCTCTAAAATTGCAGACAAAACAAAGAATATGCAAAAAATGGAAGGCTATTTTAATTACTGGTGGGACGCGTCGTCCGGAAAAATATGGTTACTAATTGACAAATTAGACAAAGAATTTTTATACATTAATTCATTGCCTTCTGGTCTTGGCTCGAATGATATTGGCCTTGATCGTGGTCAGATCGGCAATACCAGAATCGTATATTTTAATCGTGTTGGAAAGAAAGTCTTGCTTATTCAACCCAATTACGAATACCGGGCTGTAACCAATAATAGCAACGAACAAAGAGCGGTTAAACAGTCCTTTGCGCAATCCATCATCGGAAATTTTGTTGTAGATGAGGAAGAAGGCGATAAATTATTAGTAGACGCAACTTCATTCTTTGTAAGAGATTCACATGGCGTAGCAGACAGGATTAAGGCAATGAAACAAGGTTCTTATCAATTTAATGAAGCACGTTCAGCTATTTATCTTCCAAACACAAAAAATTTTCCACTCAATTCCGAATTTGAAGCTACCATTAGTTTCACAGGAGGTGCCGATGCGGGGAAGTTTGTAAATAGTGTTACCCCTTCTTCTGAAGCCATTACATTGAGGGTTCACCATTCCTTTGTACAACTACCCACCGACCAATATAAACCCAGAAAATACGATATCAGAAGCGGATACTTTGGCATCTCCTATTTCGATTATAGCAGCGCTTTTACAGAACCTATCGAGCAGATGTATATAGCTCGTCATAGGTTACAAAAATTACACCCCGAAGCTGCTATGAGTGAGCCTGTAAAACCCATCGTTTATTATGTAGATAATGGCACCCCTGAACCAATTCGCTCTGCACTTTTAGATGGTGCAAGGTGGTGGAATCAGGCATTCGAAGCAGCTGGTTATAAGAATGCATTTATAGTAAAAATTTTACCGGACTCCGCAGATCCAATGGATGTTCGTTATAACCTTATCAACTGGGTTCATCGCTCAACAAGAGGATGGAGTTATGGTGCAAGTATTTCGGACCCGCGCACTGGTGAGATTATTAAAGGGCAAGTAACACTTGGCTCGCTTAGGATTCGTCAGGACTATTTAATTTTTACTGGATTACTTTCCCCGTACGAGACCGGAAAGCCAGTGCCCGAAACTATGAAACAAGCAGCATTACAACGTTTGCGCCAATTGTCGGCACACGAAGTAGGGCATACTTTAGGGCTTCAGCACAATTATGCTTCGAGCTTTAATAACCGTGCTTCCGTAATGGATTATCCGCATCCAAATGTGGTCTTGAATAGTAAAGGACAGATTGATTTTTCGGATGTATATACCAATGAAATAGGTGCTTGGGATAAACGTGCCATTCAATTTGGTTATGCTGATTTTGCACCTGGCACCGATGAAAATGAAGCATTGAAAAAGTTATTGGAAGAGAACAATAAAATGGGTTTACTCTTTATTGCCGATGCTGATGCCAGAGCAGCAGGAGGGCTGCATCCTTATGCGCATTTATGGGATAATGGAACCGACGCGAGCGATGCATTAAAACAAATAGTTGCAGTACGTAAAGTTGCATTAGAAAATTTTTCAGAAAAGGCTATTTCGATCGGTACCCCCTTTGCAAAATTGGAAGAGGTATTGGTACCCATCTATAACTATCATCGCTATCAATTAGAAGCAAATTGTAAACTAATTGGAGGGATGAATTACAGTTATAATGTGAGGGGCGATGCACAAATTAAGCCTACCATTCTTTCAAAAGCTACACAGGAAAAGGCTTTAACGGCAGCACTAGATTGCCTCTCGCCTGAGGTTCTAACCATCTCTGCCAAGATTTTAGGATTAATCCCTCCCCGTCCGCCAATGTATGATGGTATTGGCGAACATTTTGAAAAAAGAGCAGGAATGAGTTTCGATGCACTTGCTGCAGCAGAAGCACTTACGAATTATGAACTTGGATTTTTATTTCATCCCGAAAGAGCAAACCGTTTAGTGCAATTCAAAGCAGAAGCTAGTACACCAGGCTGGGATGATGTATTGGATGCTATCATTCAAAAAACGTGGAAAGCCTCTGCTGAAAAGGGTTTGAGGCAACAGGTACAGTTACAAACCCAACAGATGGTATTGAGTTGGATGATTTCTCTGAGCATGAATGACAATGCAAATTATCAGGTAAAATCAATTTGCTTTGATCGTTTGCAATCTTTAAAAAAATATGCTGCCGCACAAGAAAAACTCAATCAAACGCTGAAAGCGCATTATGCTTATGCAATAGAAAGAATCAATAAGCCAAAAGACATCATCATTCCGCTTGCAAAAAATATTGCACCAGGAGCACCGATTGGATGTGATGAATATAGTGAAGAGTGAAGAATGAAGAGTGAAGAGTGAAGAGTGAAGAGTGAAGAATGAAGAGTGAAGAGTGAAGAGTGAAGAGTCATTTCCTTTTCGTGAATCAAAACCTTTGGTTATACCAAATGTAAATCGTTTAGGAGATGCTTGTCCATTCTTCACTCTTCACTCTTCACTAATTCCTTCAGCCTAGTGGTTTATACTAACATACGAAGAGGCTCTTCCAGCAAGCTTTTCAGCGTTTGTAAGAAAGCAGATCCTGTAGCGCCATCCACTACCCGGTGATCACAACTTAGTGTTACTTTCATCACATTTCCTGGAACAACCTGACCATTTTTAACAACTGGAACTTGTGAGATGCCCCCTACTGCTAAAATACAAGCATCCGGTGTATTGATGATGGCAGTAAATTCTTCAATTCCAAACATTCCCAAATTAGAGATTGTGAATGTGCTTCCTTCCCAATCGGATGGTTGCAATTTTTTATCTTTTGCTTTCTGAGCGTAGTCCTTTACTTCAGCCCCAATCTGACTCAATGATTTACCATCTGCAAAACGCACAACTGGAACTAAAAGTCCGTCTTCAACAGCAACTGCAACACCAATATTTACATGGTAGTTTGTACGGATCGTATCACCTAACCAACTACTATTTACTTTAGGATGTTGCTTGAGCGACAATGCCACAGCTTTCAACACCATATCGTTAAAGCTAATTTTAGATTTTGCTACCTCATTGATTTTTGTACGGGCCGCAACAGCAGCATCCATATCAATACTCATGGTAAGATAGAAATGCGGTGCAGTAAATAAACTCTCACTAAGTCTGCGAGCAATAACTTTGCGCATTTGAGACACTGGAATATCTTCGAAACTCACCTGACCTGAAGGAACTGAAACAAGGGGAGCACTAGCCACTTTAACCGGAGGAGCAGCAGGTGCGGCAGTTGATGCAGCAACTGGGGTATAATTATCAATATCCGATTTTGTGATGCGCCCATTATCGCCTGTACCTTTTACAAAACGCAAATCGATTCCTTTTTCGGAAGCAATTTTTTTAGCAAGAGGTGAAGCAAAAATTCTTCCCTCATTCACAACCTCTTCTATGACTGCCTGTACCAGTGTTGGAGCTGCAATAGTTGCATCCATTTCGGATGATTTTGAGGCCGCAACAACAGGAGCTATTGATCCAATATTTTTGGAAGCAGCCACAATATCAGTGATGTTCTGACCTGATTTGCCAATGATACATAATAGCTCATTTACTAGAATTTTCTCTCCTGCTTTTGCACCCTGATATAATAGTACACCATCTTTATAACTTTCCAATTCCATGGTGGCTTTATCAGTTTCAATATCAGCCAACACATCCCCTTTTTTAACACTGTCACCTACTTGTTTCTGCCATCCTGCGATCACCCCTTCTGTCATGGTATCACTTAATCTTGGCATCAATACCACTTCTTCCATAGTACTAATATCAATACTTGCTGTTTTTGCAGCAGGCACAGATGCCACTAGTGGTTCAGCTGTTGCAACTATCGGTGCCTTAGTACCACCACTATGTTGTGTAACCAATGCACTAATATCTTCACCAGTTTTTCCTAAGATAGCCAGCAAATCATTTACCTGTAATTTCCCGCCTGCTGTTGTACCTATATGTAACAAAACCCCTGCCTGATAGCTTTCCAGCTCCATGGTAGCTTTGTCGGTTTCAATTTCCGCTAATAAATCACCTTTTTTTACAGTATCGCCTACCTGCTTATGCCAGGCAGCAATGACGCCCTCGGTCATAGTATCACTTAGTCGGGGCATTAATATCGCTTCAGCCATGGTTCAATTGCTCTTTTAAATGAGCCGTGAAATTAAGGTAAAAATAAGAACCATGCTAAAAGAACAGTGGCTCAGTTTCGTAAAAAAGGATTTTGTGATCAAAAATAGGTTTCAGCTTACAAAATCCTTAATGGGGAGAGCTATTTATTATTGACCTTGAGCTAGCGTATAAGCTTTCTTGCCATCCCACATATTTAAAAGCTCAATCGAACAAACTTTATAATCCTTTGTCATGCGTTTATATAATTCCAAAATATCGGTCTGAGTAACTGCAACATCGCCGATACTTTCAAAACGGCAGAAATATTGGTTCACCAAATTCGTAAATACCGACCCCTTTGGCCATACTTGTGTACCCCGATTGCTGATGGTGACCAGTTTAAAAAGATCCATGGTATGTTTTAGCGCTTTTTCTGCAACTGCATTAGGTTGTTCATTGCATTCTATAATAATATCTACTCCAACAATTTCTTCCTGCCTCATTTCTAGACTCTCAATCATTGGATTTTTATCGAGTTTAAAATGGGTTGGAGTTACATAATGATTCGCAATAAATGGCTTAGGATTATGTGCTGGCTTCTTACCGAAATTCTCGATGATAGTGGCTGCAAATTCAGTTGTATTCAATGCTTTAGTGGCTTTATCTCCGAAATCACCCGTATGCTTACCGCTTTCAAGCGTAAACAATAATGCATTCTCAATAATAGCAGCGTTCTCCATCATACCAAGGTGCTGTAACATCCCAATACCACTCAATAATAATGAAGTAGGATTTGCAATATTTTTTCCTGCAATATCTGGTGCTGTACCGTGAACAGCTTCGAAGATTGAAATGTGATCCCCTATATTAGCTGAAGGGGCAAAGCCAAGTCCTCCAACAAGTCCCGCACAAAGATCACTCACAATATCGCCCTGCAAATTGGTCAATACCACTACATCAAACTGGTCTGGTCTTGAAACCAATTTCATACAAAGGTCATCTACAATAACGTCATCCGATTTTAATTCAGGATACTCTTTCGCAACTTCATAAAACACTTCCAAAAATAATCCGTCAGTGATTTTCATGATATTGGCTTTATGACCGCAAGTGATGCGTCGTGCTCCTTTTTTCTTTGCCATTTCGAATGCATACTTAATCACTTGCATACTTCCAGGGCGCGTAATAAACCTACGTCCTAATGCCACATCATGCGTCAACATATGCTCAATTCCGCCATAAGTGTCTTCAATATTTTCACGAACAATCGTAATATCAATTGGAATTCCCGCCTTACTAAATACGGTATCTACTCCGTGAAGTGTTTGAAATGTTCTTTTATTCGCATAAGTATTCCATGTTTTACGCGCCGTAACGTTTACACTTTTTACCCCCTTGCCTTTTGGAGTTTCCATTGGCCCTTTGAACAAAATCCCTAACGACTCAATTGATTCCTGTGCTTCAGGAGTCATTCCATTGCTGTAACCTTTATCGAATACCCACTTGCCCATGTCCACAAATTCGTAACCAAGCTCTACATTGGCAGCATTAAAAATACCTAAAACGGCATCCATGATTTCCGGACCGATCCCATCTCCTTTTGCTACAGCAATTTTAGTCATATTGATATTTTATTTCGGCAAAATTAACATTTGTAAGCATAGGCCTGCGTTAAAAATGGTATTTATTGTGTTTTTTTCCACCATTCATCATTTATCGTTTTTCATAACAATTAGTTAGTTCCATTTTCATACATTTATAAAAGCAAATTGATAAAAATGGTATCCAAAATTTCTGAAGGCGTTGAAATTAGTGTCGAAATATTTTACCAATCCGATTACAGTAAACCACTGAATCAGGAGTTTATGTTTGCGTACCGGGTAACCATCGAAAACCACAATAATTTTAGTATAAAATTACTTCGCAGACACTGGTTTATCTTCGACAGTAATGGTGAACAAAAAGAAGTTGAAGGCGAGGGCGTAATAGGCGTTCAACCCATTCTGCAACCTTCCGAAAATTATCAGTACGTGAGTGGCTGTAATTTAAAAACCGAGATGGGTAAAATGCATGGCACTTATTTGATGGAGAACCAGAATAATAAGAAAACTTTTTATGCAAATATTCCTTCCTTCGAAATGATTGCCCCTTTCAAGAATAACTAATCAATTTTTATTTAGGCTTATACTTGGTTTCTTCAAAAATTTCTTTTGCGGGCTTTTGCATCAACCAGTCTGGAGATACTGTGTTGTGTTGCTCGATCCACTTTAACACAATTCTAGTTCCCACAAACTGACCAATCATGCCAGGCGAAGCATCTCCCAATGCAGGTGTATTGGGACCATCATTCATATAGTCTTTGGTTTGATCGGGATTAGATTCATACAACAAATTGTTCTGAATAAAAAAACTCCAAATATCCGCTTCGTTTTTATTACAGCCTTTTATCTGTGCGGCCGTATAGCCTGTTCTAATACTATCTGCTGTTTCGGGTAATAACAAACTGAGCAGGTATTGACGCTTACCTGCTTCGATCATCTGTTCAATCAAAGGTTTACCCAAACTTTTATTAGGGTACATATCATCAACAATTGTCTTAATGCAATTCACAGGAATATAGGAGCGGTCAAATCTTCGTGAAATATAATTCGGATATAATTCCAATCCCATTTCGGTTTGATAAAGAGAATAATTTTTCCCCATATACATCTGTAAGCCCACTGCCAACGCATCTGTGGTAATGATATTGGCGTAACTGTTAATGGGGCCAATAAATGTTACTAGCTTTGATGGTAAGGGATATTTAGGATAATAATATTTTACGTGTTGCAACCCTTTTTTCAATTCTGCTTCAATCGAATTGAAATCAGTATAGATCAATTTTGTTGAATCGAATAACACTCGATAAGTGCTAATGAATTTGCGGGTATCTTTCCCAGCACTATCGAATGTAGTTCCAAGAATATTGAATAAAAAATCTTTTGCGAATCCTGGAAATGCTGCGTTCAATTTATTCAGGCCGAAGTCAATATGATTGGTATCGATTGAAAAAAATGCGATTTCAAATCGTAACACTTGGAGATCAACTTTTACCGAAGAAACATCCACTGATTTAGGTGATTGCTTACATGCGAATAGAGAAAATAACAACACGGCTGTTAACAATTGCTTCATGGCGGCAAATTAATCTAGTTTCATTGCTATTTGAAATACTCTTCTACAAAACACGCTGCATTCACAATAAATTATGAAATTCGTAGTATGAAGATTTTCTTAGCACAGCAGAATTACCATATCGGCAACTTTGAATACAACATTAATAAGATCATTGATGCGATTGAGTCTGCCAAAGCGCAGGGGGGCGACCTGATTCTTTTCAGTGAAATGAGCGTCTGTGGTTATCCTGCAAGAGACTTTGTTGAGTTCAACGATTTTATTTGTAAATGTGAGGAAGCAGTACAACGCATTAAAGGGCATGCAGATAGCATCGGCGTGCTCATCGGTGCCCCTTCAAGGAACCTGCATTTAAAAGGTAAAAGTCTTTTTAACGCTGCCTATTTTTTATTCGAAAACGAAATCAAGGCAGAGGTACACAAAACTTTATTACCCACTTATGATGTGTTTGATGAATATCGTTATTTTGAACCTGCATACGAATGGAATGTGGTTGAATTCAAAGGAAAGAAACTAGCCATCACCATTTGCGAAGACATTTGGAATCTCGGTGATAATCCTTTGTACAGGATTTGCCCCATGGATCATATGATGGAGCAACAGCCGGATATGATGCTCAACCTAAGCGCATCGCCTTTTGATTACACACACGATGAAGACCGAAAGTCGGTGATTAAAGCAAACGTTTTAAAATATAAAATTCCAATGTTTTATTGCAATGCGGTGGGAAGTCAAACAGAAATTGTTTTTGACGGAGCATCTCTGATCTTTGATAAAAATGCTAATTTATGTAAGGCATTACCCATGTTTGAAGAAGCAATGGAATCAGTTGTTCTGAATGATGATGGAAGCATGGATTGCAATATTATTGAGCCTGCCAGCCGCGTTCCAGATAAGGAATTAAATCCTGCCATATTAGTACCAGAATTAAATATAGCACAGGTATATGATGCGTTGATCATGGGTATCAAAGACTATTTTTTGAAAATGGGTTTTACAAAAGCGATTATTGGTTCATCCGGTGGAATTGATTCGGCCGTGGTATTAGCATTAGCTTGCAATGCTTTAGGCAAAGAAAATGTGCGCGCAATTTTAATGCCATCTCCATATTCCACAGAACACTCTGTAATAGATGCGATAGCATTGAGTGAGAATATAGGTAACCCTTTCGATGTGGTAAGAATTAATGAGGTGTATGAATCAATTATAAAAACATTGGATCCGATATTTAATGGTCTACCTTTTTCTCTTGCCGAAGAAAATATACAAAGTAG
>JAYUFN010000402.1:0-3197 GCA_043738705.1 Bacteroidota bacterium | reverse complement strand
TTTTCAGATAACCGATTGGCCAAAACGCAACCTGCAGAACCAGCACCCACTATAATATAATCGTATGACATCTGCTAAATATAGTTTAAATATTGAATGCTTATTCCAATTGAATTATAACATTCTTCTAATAAAAGCTAATTATATTTGTAACTAACAAATGTTCGCAGATGGATCAAACATTTAATAATAATGAGGATTGGATGAAGATGTTGGTGGGTCAAACAAAAAGTCATCTTGAGAAAATTTATGAAGGTGGCGGAAAAAAAGCGTTTGAGAAACAAAAAGAGCGAAACAAACTTACAGCACGTGATCGCATTGCTTATTTATGTGATCCAAAAACAGATTTTACAGAGATCGGCGCTTTCGCTGGATTTGAAATGTATGTAAATGAAGGCGGTTGTCCAGCAGGTGGAACTGTGGCAGGCATTGGTTATATCAGCGGTCGTCAGGTGGTGATTTCAGCCAACGATCAAACCGTTAAAGCTGGCGCGTGGTTTCCAATAACTGGCAAAAAGAATTTGCGGATGCAAGAAATTGCAATGGAAAATAATCTTCCAATTATTTATCTCGTAGATAGCGCAGGAGTATTTTTACCCTTACAGGATGAGATCTTTCCTGACAAAGAACATTTCGGAAGGATCTTTAGAAATAATGCTAAAATGAGTGCGATGGGCATCACTCAAATTGCTGCAGTTATGGGCGCTTGTGTTGCTGGGGGAGCTTATTTACCCATTATGAGCGACGAAACTTTAATGGTTGAACACAATGGAAGTATTTTTCTTGCAGGACCTTATTTAGTAAAAGCAGCCATTGGAGAAACGATCGATATTGAAACGCTTGGCGGGGCAATTACTCATACAGAAATAAGTGGCATTGCTGATTACAAATTTGAAACCGAATACGCTTGCCTAGATCATATCAAAAAACTCATTGGCAGACTAGGAAAACAACCTGAATCTGGATTTAATAGGATCGCCGCCACCCTCCCCCAAAAAAACCCTCAAGAAATTTACGGACAAATCCCAAAAGCCAATCTGAAGCCCTATAACATGCTTGAGATTATAGAAAGAATAGTGGATGACAGTGCATTTGAACAATTTAAAGAGGACTACGGAAAAACCATTTTATGTGGCTACGCGCGCATTGAAGGTTGGTCTGTTGGAATTGTGGCCAATCAAAGACTAATAAGTAAAAATAAAAAAGGGGAAATGCAAATTGGTGGCGTGATTTATAATGACAGTGCCGACAAAGCTGCAAGATTTATAATGAACTGTAATCAAAAGAAAATACCACTTGTATTTTTGCAGGATGTAACTGGTTTTATGGTTGGAAGTAGAAGTGAGCATAGCGGAATTATTAAAGATGGAGCAAAAATGGTAAATGCAGTTGCTAATTCAGTAGTACCAAAATTTACTATCATTGTTGGAAATAGTTATGGCGCAGGTAATTACGCAATGTGCGGAAAAGCATTTGATCCAAGGTTTATTTATGCATGGCCATCTGCAAAAATTGCAGTGATGGGTGGAGAGCAAGCTGCAAAAACCCTTCTACAAATTCAGGTGGCATCTATGAAATTAAAAGGTAAAGAACTAAGCGCCGAAGAAGTAAATTTGCTACTTGAAAAAATTAAAAATAGCTACGATCAACAAACATCTCCCTATTATGCAGCAGCCCGTTTGTGGGTGGATGCAGTGATTGATCCACTTGATACCAGAAGATTTATTGCTGAGGGAATCAATGCAGCCAATCAGCAACCTCATATCGAAAAATTTAATTTAGGATTATTGCAAGTCTAAATAATTCCAATCATCCCCATACATTTGTGTAATTCTATTTCGATTTAAGTTTCTTTGCTGAAACTCATCATAAATAGCACCCATTTAATTATATCAGGGAAAATAGTTCTAATGAAAAAAAAGTATTAGGTGAAGGAAACCAAAACGGAAGTAGCAAACGATAAACTTGTAGCCCATCATTTAAAAATATATACCGACGGTTCTTCAAGGGGAAATCCAGGCCCTGGAGGATACGGTGCTATCTTACTTTGGGGAGATGCAATAAAAGAAATCTCAGGGGGGTATCGATTAACTACTAATAACAGAATGGAATTGATGGCAGTAATTATTGCATTGGAGTCTCTAAAAAAGAGGAATCTATCAGCAACAATTTATACTGACAGCCAGTATGTTGTAAATAGTGTTGAGAAAAAGTGGTTAGACAATTGGATCAAAACTGATTTTAAAGGAGGCAAAAAAAATAAGGATCTATGGCTTCATTTTCATGCACTTTCCAAACAATTCAGATTAAGATTTATATGGGTAAAGGGGCATGCTAATAATGAATGGAACAATCGCTGCGACGAACTCGCCACAGCAGCAGCAGATGGATCAAATTTATTAACCGACTCAGGTTATGAGAATATTCAAGATTAAACAAATAAAAAAGCACCAAAGATTGGTGCTTTTTTATTAAATATCGTTTTAATTTAAGCTACCAGTTTTTGATCAGCTGTTCCTTTTTTCAACAAAGCATACCCACCAAATAAAATGGCGCCAAATACGACCGTTCCCATTAAACTGTTTTGATAAAAAGGCAATCCATCCACAAGACACTGAATTAGTCCTACAAATGTTTTTGGTCGCTGATACCCTCCATTACCCAACCAAACCAAGCCATTGGAAAGTAAAAAATAAGTTGTTGGAGCCGCAATCGTTGCAAGAATTACTTTTATAATTTTACCATCGCTAATCAAAAAGCCAAAAATAGTAAGCGATCCAATCAACAGATAATTAACCCACTGTCCGCTATAAAATCCACTAATTTCGGTATACCCATAATGATATAAAACTTGGTACAATAAATCAGATATAAACATGGAAATCAATGGCAAACTGAATGCCCATTTTTTATTCTGTACAAAGAATGCGCCTCCAAATAATGCCATCGCAATTTGAGGGGCAAATCCAAAAGGACGGTTAGGTAAAACTCTGTAAACTGAGGCAATAATTACCATCAGGCATAAAGACAAAAAAAGGTGTTTATTTAATTTCATCATAATCTTATTTCAAAACAAAAATAGGCGAAAATAATTTCATCATTACCAATTTATCATTATTGTGAAAAAAGGGGGTATAAGCTATGCAAACGCCTTAAACAAAGTGCAATTTCCTGATGATATTATGTCATAAACAGCA
>JAYUFN010000401.1:0-3206 GCA_043738705.1 Bacteroidota bacterium | reverse complement strand
CAAATCCATAGTCGATGCATAGATTAGCTCCAGAGTGTTTATTCAATTTGAATCGTAACCCAGTTCCGTAGCCCGGAGTAACAACTTGAAACTGTGCTGAGATATCTGGAGAAAAATATTGGAGATTCCCAAATACAACTGCTCCAAAAAAACCATTTCTACTAATATTAAATCGATATTCTGTTTCAAAATAATACATTTGGTTTCCCCTAAATCTTCCCTGAATATACCCCCTTCCTGTATTATATTGATCGTCCCAACCTGTACTTGGCATCAACAAATAGGGAGCAGTCCCATTAATGGTCAACCAGTCATAATTCCAAAAAGATAAAGTGTTTTTTGAGTGTCTAGGGAATTCTACATATTTTCTAACGTCGATGATTAATGATTGCCAATTATTATCGCTTCCAAAAAATGTTCTACTATCCCTTAACACCGTATTGATATACCATCCGTTTTTGGGGTTGATTTGATTGAGCCTGTTATCGTATAACAGTTTTAATGTAAATCCAGCAGCAGTTTCTTCCTTACCCAATTGTTTGTTAATCACATTATTCAATCTCCTAGTTACAGAATCAAGCACTTTAATGTCCCAGAATTTATCAAAATAAAATCCAACGCCGAGGTATAAATCTTTAGAAAAGGCTCTTAAAACGGTCTCATGAAGTTTAACTCCTTGGAAAGCAATCTGATGCCCTTTATTTGGATCAGTTCTGCCCTTTAATCCGTAGATATTTGAAGGGTAATCGATATACCGATTATCAGAAATGAAATTGTATTTATTATCTGCTGAAAAAATGTCTGCAACAAGGGGTAATAAAATCTGGTTGTATTGGCTATACGTGACACTTGTTGAGATACTAGAAATTTTTGTCAAGGGCTTATTATCATTATAGTAAGCTAGGTTTGAACTTAATATACCAGCAAAACCTGTTTGAAGTGAATAGCCAGCAGCTGGTATAAATGAAAACTGTTTTTTTTGTCTGTTCTCAACTGAATCAGTTGGAAGTAGTATTTTATGATTGTCTTTTTTGTTTTCTCCTCTTAAAATATCAGCAAAATCTTTTTCGTTCACTCGCTTAGAAACCTTCGCATTCTGCAACTTAACACTAGAACTATCTGTTTGCCCATCAGCAGAGAAAGCAATCATACAAATCCAAAGAATAGATAAAAAATATTTCAAATTATAAAGCTTTAATGAGAGAATAAACGAACCAAATGACACATAAATTGCTACATATCACTTAATATTTTTTTGTAACTAGTAATAATTCCTTTGATAAGTGAAGAACTAAAACCTTGATGCTCCATTTCATTTAAACCCGCAATAGTACATCCTTTTGGAGTGGTAACTTTATCTATTTCTTGTTCAGGATGCGTATTCTTTTGCAAAAGTAATTCAGCTGCTCCTTTTACTGTTTGTGCAGCAATGAGTGATGCCACTTTTGCACTAAATCCAATTTCAATTCCTCCCTGAATATTTGCACGAATATATCGCATCGCATAAGCAGTTCCACAAGCTCCAAGAACAGTAGCTGCATCCATTAGCTTCTCTTCAATAAATACCGACTTTCCTAACTGGTTAAATACTTCATGCACAAAAGTTACTTGTTCTAGCGAAGCGTTTACAGCGCAAATACAAGTCATACTTTCCTGAATAGCAATTGCGGTATTAGGCATTGCTCGAAAAATAGGGAAAGAAGTTCCAATTATCTCTTCAATATCTTTTACCCAGATTCCGGTAACAACGCTCACTATACAATGACGCTCACAATCCAGTTCAGGTTTAATTTGAGCAAGCACTTCTTTTACCTGAAACGGTTTAACGGCGAGTATTATCCAATTTGAATTCCTAACAGCTTCTAAATTATTATTAATCACTCGAACTCCTTTTTCTTCAAGATGTTGAAGGGTCTCGATATTTCTTTTTGTAACAGTTAGGTTCTGAGGCAATATAAAACCACTATTAATTAGTCCCTCAGCAATAGCAGTTCCTAAATTTCCTCCTCCGATAATGGCAATTTTTTCTTTCATATTAAATCTTTCGTATAAGGACTTGCATGGTAAAAAAGTCAAGTCTACATTTTTAAAAATATTTCAACGTGCTTAAATAGTTTCTCACGTAATCATCTACCCCTTGCTCAAGTGTAAAGAATTGATACGGATATCCTGCGTTTTGCAGCTTTTGCATATTTGCCTGCGTAAAGTACTGGTAAGTATCTCTTAGATCAACGGGCATCTCTATGAACTCGATATTCGGTTCTAAGTTGAGTCCCTTGAAACTTGCAACAGCCAAATCATAAAAACTTCTGGCTTTTCCAGTTCCTAAATTATACAAACCATTATTTGAGGTTTCCCATTTACCAGAATCCATCCTATTGCAAATCCAATCAATTACTTTAATGACATCTTTTACATAAACAAAATCACGCAATTGTTGGCCATCTTCGAAATCAGCACGATGACTTCTAAAGAGTTTTACAATTCCATTTTGTTTAATCTGATTTACTGAATGCCAAATCACACTAGCCATTCTACCCTTATGAAATTCATTGGGACCATATACGTTAAAAAATTTCAAGCCAGCCCAGTATTTAGGAGTTTTGTTTTGATGTAAGGCCCATTTATCGAATTCGTTTTTACTAACTCCGTATGGATTTAGCGGCTTTAATTTTTCTACAACTTCGTGATTGTCCTCATACCCGAATTCTCCCCCTCCATAAGTAGCAGCGGAAGATGCATATACTAAATGGATATCGTGTTGAACTGCATAGTTCCAAATGTCTTTTGAATACTGGAGGTTCAGTGCTTCATGAATTGCATAATCAAATTCGGTGGTATCCGTCCTGGCGCCCAAATGAATGATCAAATCGATTTTTGGTTTGTGCAGTTCCAGCCAATCAAAAAAATAATGTCGTTCAATATTTTCGAGGAAAGCTTTTTGCTCCCAGTTATTTCTTTTAGTCTCAATTCCAAAATCATCAACTAGCAAAAGATTTCTAAACCCTTTTTCGTTTAATGCCGTCACCACACAGCTACCTATAAATCCGGCAGCTCCTGTAACAACGATAGTAGAAGATTTTTCCATTTAGTTCAACAGTTTTTCAATTGCAGTGTCATAAAGATTTTTCCAACCAGCTATATTACCCCAGTTAATATGGTTTACTTCAATTGAGCCAGCTGTAACTGGTCCCAATTCGGTAATT
>JAYUFN010000400.1:0-3207 GCA_043738705.1 Bacteroidota bacterium | reverse complement strand
TGCCCGAAGCCAATGCGGCTTTCTGGAATTTGGCAAAAATTCCTTTCACCACGCACAAGTCATCCATTGCATTAAATTATACCCCTTGGTTAAAAGACTTGGGGCTAACCGATGTGTACCTCGCATCAATGGCGGGTTATTATAAGCTGGACGAAGAGTCGGCCATCTCTTCTTCCATGCGTTTTTTTAGTTTAGGTAATATTCAGCTCACCGATAATTCAGGTAATATTTTAAACACCGTTAAGCCAAGCGAATTCTGTATCGATTTTGGGTATAGCCGTAAGTTGGGCGATAACCTCAGTATTGGTGGTGCGCTACGATATATTAATAGTCGGTTGGTAACAGGCGATGTAGGAACCGGGGTGGTATATAAAGCCGGAAACTCAGTAGCGGCCGATGTTTCGCTGTATTACCATGGAGTGCCAGATGAGGTAAGCAGCGGATTAAACTGGGGAATTAGTTTATCGAACTTGGGTTCAAAAATTGGCTATACCAACGATGCCAATAACAAAGATTTTATTCCTGCCAACCTTGGTTTGGGATTGGCTTATGTGCATGCCATTAACGAAACCAATAAAGTGTCGTTCGGGTTAGACATCAATAAGCTTTTGGTTCCTATTGCACCCAAGGCCACAGGCAATTATTCGTCCGACTCAGCCGCGCTGGCTGCTTATCGTACCACAGGAGTGGTATCGAGTTGGTTAAAGTCGTTTCATGATGGCACTAGTTTAATGACCAGTTTCCAAGCATCGCTTGGTGCCGAATACGCGTATAACGATCAATTCTTTTTTCGAGCGGGATATTTTTACGAGGACAAAACAAGGGGGAATCGCAAATATTTTTCGGTAGGAGCAGGATTCAGTATGAGTTCTCTATCATTGAATATTTCTTACTTGGTACCATCGGGAAGTGGGGTAACAAGGAATCCACTCTCCAATACTATGCGGTTTGGGTTGATATTTCATTTAGCGGATGAAGGAAAATAAGGGAAGAAGTGAAGAGTGAAGAGTGAAGAAGGAAGGGTTGATAGTTTATGGGAAAAATGGAAAATTCCTGACAGTTATTCCCTAAATTTGAAAAAAAGGATTATGCCGAGTACTTTGAAATATATAGTTGACCAAACTGGACAAAAAACATCTGTTCTTGTTCCGGTAAAAGTATGGGATGATTTAAACAACAACTATCAAAAGTTGCAAACCAAATTAACTATTTTCAATAGTCTACATAATGGGCTTCAGGAGGTGAAAATATCAAAAAATACAGGTCGTAAATTGCAGACATTAAAAGAATTTCTGAAGTGAGTGTTACAGTTCGCATTGCCAAAAGTTTTATTACTGCTTTAAAGCCACTTTTAAAAAAATATCCTTCACTCAAAAGGGATTTACTAAGCCTAGAAAAAGATCTTATTGTTAATCCAAAAACCGGAACACCTCTGGGGTATAATGCATATAAAATAAGATTAAAAATTTCTAGTAAGGGTCGAGGTAAAAGTGGGGGAGCTAGAGTGATTTCTCTTTTAGAAACAACATTGGTTGGTGAAGTGCAGATCTCTGAAGATGAAACTATTGTAAATCTTATCACCATATACGACAAAGCCGATACAGCGACTATTAGTGACAAGGAACTTAAAGATATTATTAGATCTTTTATTTAAAGCGATAGGAAGAACAGGGATCGCGTAAAAGACATTAACTCCAGCTTTTAAGCTGGGGATCTGAATATGGAAGGAAAGAACTTGGGCTTTAGCCATCACTCTTTCTGGACTCTGGTGTAAATGATCTTAGCTAATGGAGTTAAGAAGAAAGAGTGGGGGAAAAGAAAAGTTGGGAAACTGGTTAGGAAAGTTGAGGGAGTCTTCCTCGTACTTATTATAAATTTGTAAAATTATTAAAGTAATTTAGAATGAACCAGATTTTACAAACACTGCAAGCTACTATGCCTTCTCTTAAGGCAAAATATCCTATTCAATCATTGGGAGTGTTTGGTTCTTATAGTAGAGGAGAAGAAACTCCTACCAGCGATTTAGATATTGTCTACGAAACCTTACCTAATACATTTTTAAACTTACATAGCTTTTTAAGTTTGCAGAATGAGCTAAATCAAATCACGCACTTAAAAATTGATTTGGTTAACAAAAAATATATGAATGAAGTTGTGTGGTTAACTGCAAAAAAGGATGTAGTTTATGTATAGTAATAATAATATTTTATACATTGTCTCCTCTATTTCTGCCATTGAAAAAATAAGTATTTATACTTCTGATTTTTCAAATGCTATTTCATTGTTACAAGCAAATAACCAATTGAATTTTAATGGAACAATTACGTTATTAATTGCTATTGCTGAAGAAACAAAAAAGATAGATATAAAATTATTACAAACACAGCAGGACATTCAATGGCAAAATATTGTAGATATGAGGAATGTGTTAGCACATGATTACAGAGGTATTGATCCTGAAATCCTTCAAACAAATCAATATCAGCATTTGTCTAAATATATTTAAGCTTTTTAATTTCTCGATAAACTGGAGTGGAGCGCAGGGGTGGGCAAAAGCACGAATAAAAAGAAAAAAATTATGTACCGAATAGGCCAAGGCACCGACTTCCATCAGCTAGTAGTTGGTAGAGATTTATGGATTGGCGGAGTAAAAATTCCGCATCACAAAGGCGCATTAGGTCACTCCGATGCCGATGTGCTACTACACGCCATCTGCGATAGTATGCTGGGCGCTTTAGCACTTGGCGACATCGGTTTTCACTTCCCCGATACCAGTTCGGAATTCAAAAATATTGATAGTAAAATTCTCTTAAAACGAACCGCCGAATTAATTGCAAAAGAAGGCTATCAAGTAGTGAATGTAGATGCTACACTCTGCTTGGAAGCTCCCAAGATTAAGCCCTATGTAAGCCAGATGCAGCACACCATTGCGGAGATCTTAGGCGTAACCATTAAAGATGTTTCCATCAAAGCAACTACTACCGAGAAAATGGGTTTTGTGGGTAGAGAAGAAGGGTTGGTGGCTTATGCGAATTGTTTATTAGTAAGAGTGAAGAGTGAGGAGTGAAGAAAATTGCGGTTATGCAATTTCGATTAAAAAATCTTTTGGTGAAAGCACTGGTAATACTGGTATACATTGATTTTGTAATTGTTTGTCGCTCGAAATAAAATAATCCAATTTATGGTGAATGGCGGTATAGTATTGCA
>JAYUFN010000399.1:0-3210 GCA_043738705.1 Bacteroidota bacterium | reverse complement strand
TTAAGTGTAAAACCAGTGTTGAAATTGGCTAAAAAAAGATTAGCCAAAACACCAACAACCACTACCAATAACGGAGCAGGTAAAATTTTATATTTACTTGTAAAGGGTAACTGTAATGCCACCAGAATAGCTATAGAAATAAAAGAAATACAAACAGCAGCGAAAGTAAAATGCTTACTAAAATGATTGATATTTCCGAGAAAATTATTAGGAGAAAATAATTTCAAAAATCCGCTAGTCCAGAAATCAGGCTGATCATATCCAAGTGCTAATGGAATTTGTTTTAATATCAAAATAATACCTATTGCCGCAAGCATCCCTTTAATCACTGCCGAAGGAAAATAGTTGGCAATAGCTCCTAACTTCAGTAATCCTAGTACTAGTTGAAACAAACCTGCAACAATTACACACAATAAAAAAACTTTAAAATCTCCCAAAGAGATAATAGATGCCGCAACAATAGTGGTTAGTCCCGCTGCCGGACCAGATACGCCCAGTTGCGATCCGCTAGCGAGAGATACAATTAACCCACCAATAATACCAGAAAATAATCCAGAAGAAAGCGGCGCGCCCGATGCAAGCGCAATCCCCAGACAAAGTGGTAAAGCAACAAGAAAAACAGATAGACCTGCAGGAAGGTCGTGTTTCATCCAAATAAGTCTGTAATATTTTATTTTTCGTTTCATACCTAATCGAACTAAGGTAACTGAAAGAAACATAGTTTAATCTGATAAAAATCAGTACCCTCAAGTGCGGATAGATTTTATTTGCTTTCTTGCTTTTGAATATGAGTTAAGATTTCCAAGATCATTTCATTCTGGTTCTCTAAATGTCTTAAAATTACCTCAATTTCATTTTCAGACTTTTTATTAATTGCATAATCTTCTTCTGCTCTTATCTCTGAGTGCCGAGATTGTAAATTCTGCCCTACCATAATGAGTGGCATCAAAAATATTTGAATCATATTTGAAATAAAAAGCCACAATACAAATGCTGGATAAGGATCAAAGCGGATTGATACTGGAGCCAAAGTATTCCAACCCAACCATCCAATAGTCCAGAAAAAAATTACCAGAAAGAAACCCATACTACCTACATGTTCTGTTATCCACAAAGCCAGTTTATTCATCTTTGTGAGTTTAGCTCTATGACTCTTATTTACATTGCCGAGAGGCTGGCCAGATTTCTTAATTTCTTCAAAAGTAGGGATGTCATTATGTTTCATAGTTCATTAGATTACCATAGAATCAAGACTTTTGTTTACTATTCCAGTCAATCCTTCTCCCAATAATCAGTTTCCAGACCAGTTTATCTGTTGCATTAGTTAATCCAAGCCCTGGTCCAAAATTTATTTCCAATTTAGGATCGAGATATAAATCAGTGACCAAAAAAACTGCATGATTTTGTTGTGGAAGTTTTTCGAATTGGTTTAACGGCCCAAGGTTTCCATAATATTCTAAACCAAAACTATATTTTTTAGATAAAGCATAGGAAGTTTTTATATTCGGAGAAAATGATGGAGAGGTATTTATATTATTACCTGCAAACCCAAACCCTAGAACAGGATTCAAACAAAGATATAAATTTCCGATTTTTTTGTCAATAATCGGCCTTAACTCCATACTAAAAGTTTCTGTTGCATATTCTTTGCTTTGCCATCCGATTTCTGCTGACACACTTAAGCCAACTGGCAACTTCCATTTTTCAGGCGCTGCAATCCTTGGCCTAATATGACTCCCTACGACTTTCCATCCGTAATTTGGAGAATAGTTTGTAAAAAGATAAACGCCTATTTCAAAATTATCCGTGAACCCATGTGTAATTTCAAGTGTTTCGTGAATAGAATGATTAGAAGGTAACACGCCATCTTTAATATTCATTTCTCCATTAGAAGTATAGTTACTATGCAATTCAAACATAGTTTGTCGTTTCTCCATAGTTGAAGCCCCGTAAACCTGGATCTCATAATTCTCCTGAGAAAAGGAAGTGAATGAACATAAAGAAAGGAAAAACGAAAAAAATAATTTATCAATATTCATATACACTTAAAAAAAATTAGCAAGGCATGTAATATATTGAACAATTAATTAAATATCATCTTGATTTCGTCTTTAGCGCTTCTTTTACCTTTTTTTTATCAAAATTTTCCTTAACACGAAACTTCACAATGTCAGTAACTAGTTTCAACGGTAATGGCTTCTCCCAATTAAATTGAATAGTTCCTTCCAGCAATTGATATTCATCAAGTTGTTCACTAAATGAAGCAACTCCACTTCTCATAGGATATAATCCGAAATGATTTTTATACGCTGCAAAATATACAAGCATCCCGTGTAACTTATATGCTGGCGTACTATGGTTGATTACTTCTTCTGCATCAGATGCAGATTTACGAATTGTTCTTCTTAATTGTTCCAATTTAGGGCGCATAAAGGCCTCTTGAAATGCGATGTATTCATCTACATTTGACACAGATCTCTTGGCCAACTTTCTCATTTAAAAATTATTTAAAAAAGCAACTCATTTTGAAGGAGTGATAATGATATTCCTATATTCGATTGGGCCATGGTCTCCCTGAATTAGAATTGGTCCTGGCTCACCTTCTTTGCTATCAAGTGCCCCACCTGTAATTCCAGGTATGACTGTATTACAAATTACCATTTTACCATTGGCAACCACAGTCACAGTTCTACCAACCAAAGTAATATCGTAAGTCTGCCATTCATCTGCTGATTTAGCTACCATTTCGTTTGGAGGAAGAAATCCATAAATTGCGCTAAACTGATCGTTCCAGGGCTCCATGCCTTTGCTATCAACAATCTGTACCTCATATCTTCCTCTAAGGTAAACACCACTATTACTCCCTTTTGGATATTTAAATTCTACATGTAGCTTAAAATCGGAAAATGTTTTGTTTGTAACAAGATTAGATCCAGACTTAGAACTAATTAAAATACCATCAGCTACTTTCCATTGATTATTGCCCATTGCATGCCACTCATTCATATCCGTTTTACCTATCAAAACAATGGGAGTACTCCAAACTGGTTCTGTATCCCGATGTAATGATGGTGCGCGCGTACCTGTAAAATTATATTTCTTACCATCAGTATAAGTCATGGTTCCTACTAGCATTCCAGCTGCAAAGTCTCCTTCAAAGTCCATATAGGCAGTTCCTGGCTCCCACTGTGGAGGAATAGAAAAAACAAA
>JAYUFN010000398.1:0-3210 GCA_043738705.1 Bacteroidota bacterium | reverse complement strand
GCAAATACGCCACATGTCATTCGCATTAAAATGCCTACTGATGAAACCATTCAGTTCACTGATATGATTCGTGGTGAAGTAAGTTTTCATACTTCGCAGGTAGATGATAAAGTGTTGCTGAAAGCAGATGGTATGCCAACCTATCATTTGGCTGTGGTAGTAGATGATTATTTGATGAAGATTAGTCATGCTTTTCGTGGCGAAGAATGGCTTCCATCAGCGCCTGTACATTTATTATTATGGAAATATTTGGGATGGGAAAAGGAGATGCCGCATTGGGCGCATTTGCCATTGATTTTAAAACCTGATGGAAATGGGAAATTAAGTAAACGCGATGGAGACCGTTTAGGATTTCCCGTATTTGCAATGAATTGGACAGATCCAAAAACCAATGAAACAACTACTGGATTCAAAGAGTACGGATTTTTGCCAGAGGCTTTTGTAAACCTATTGGCAATGCTGGGATGGAATGATGGAACTGAACAGGAAATTTTTTCGATGCTTGAATTAATTGAAAAATTTTCGATCGACAGAGTACACAAAGGTGGTGCCAAATTCGATTACGAAAAAGCAAAATGGTATAATCACGAATGGATTAAACATACTCCTGCAAAACATTTGGAGTTGCGTGTACAAAAAATATTTGCAGAAAAAGGGATCACAATAACGGATGATGCTCTTTTAGCGAAAGCGATAGAATTGGTAAAAGATCGTTGTACTTTAATGCCCGACTTTATTCAACAAGCTGCTTTCTTTTTTGAGTTGCCTACAGAAATTGATCTTACTACAGTGAAACCAAAATGGGATGAGAAAAAAAATATGTTCTTCACTGAATTAATCAGGGCCTATGAGTTAAGTACCCTATGGGAAGCTGCCGGATTAGAAATTGAATTCAAAGAATTAGCAGCTGCCAACCAATTAAAACCGGGCGAACTCATGCTACCATTAAGATTGATGTTAGTGGGCGGCAAATTTGGTCCGGGCGTATTTGATATTGCGGCGGCAATTGGGAGAGCAGAAACCATTAATAGAATAAAACAGGTAATGCGTTTATTATCCTATTAATCTAGAAAATGAATCAAACTAAATCCACCAAATATATTATTGCTTTTTTTGTGATGATCAAATTAATGGTTCCGTTTATATTTATTCATGAGCAGTTTGAATTACACAGAGACGAATATTTGTATCTCGCAGACGCTGATCACCTTGCTTGGGGATTTATTGAAATGCCTCCACTACTTGCTGTGCTAGGCTATATCAGTAAATTAATGGGAGGCACAATTCATTCAGTACAATTATGGGGAGGTTTTTTTGGAGCAGCTACCATGTTTCTAGTGGGCAAAATAGTAGTACAACTAAAAGGCAATACTACTGCTGTTTTCATGGCATGCTTAGGGTTTCTTTGTAGCGCTCTACTACGCATGAATATTTTATTTCAACCAAATTTTTTGGATATTTTTTTCTGGACTGCTAGTTCCTACTGCATCATTCTCTGGCTCGATTCCAAAAAAATAAAATATCTGTATTGGCTGGGGATCTGTTTTGGACTAGGCATGTTAGGGAAATACACTACCGCATTTTACATCTTCGCTTTTTTAGTTGCCATCATTTTAGTAAAAAGAGATTTACTAGTCAATAAGCATTTTTATAGTGCAATGCTTTTAGGGCTGGCCATTTGTTCTCCTAATTTGATATGGCAATACCAACATCATTTTCCGGTAATGCATCACATGAAGCTACTCACCAATCAACAACTAAAATATAATAGTCGGATTTTATTTTTGCTGGACCAATTGTTGATTACAGCCCCCTCATTCTTTCTGTGGCTAGGCGGCATTTGGTATGTTTTCACAAATAAATTAGCGAGAAACTATTTGATGATCGCACTCATTTATTTGGGCATACTTTCCATCCTTTTATTTTTTAATGGCAAAGCTTATTATGCCGCAGCAATGTATCCTTCCTTAATGGCTTTTGGTGGCATCTGGTTTTCTAAAATAGGTTTCGGAAAATGGTTTATATGGTTAAGAATTGCCACTCCTGCATTCTTGATCGGGGTCACTGCTTTTATTTTGCCGATGATCTTACCTTGTATGTCGGCAGAAAAGTTAGCGGCTTATTACAAAACAATTCACGTTGATAAAGGCCCTGATTTACAGTGGGAAAATCATCAGCAGCATTCATTACCACAAGATTTCGCAGATATGCTTGGCTGGGAAGAGATGGCAAAAAAAACTGCAACTGTTTATCACAGTCTGCCCGACTCCGTAAAAAAACAAACAATGGTTTATGGCGATAATTATGGCGAAGCCGGAGCGTTGAGTTTTTATCGAAAAAAGTATGGCTTGCCGGAAATTTATAGCGATGACGCGAGTTATCTGTTTTGGCTTCCCGACCATTTTACCCAAAAGTATTTTCTCTTTGTTTGCAAGCAACTGCCTGATGCAGATGATGCTTTCTTTAATCATTGGAACAAAAGAGAGATCAAAGATTCGGTTACAGAAAAACTCGCAAGAGAGTTCGGTGCAAAAATTATATTATACAGCCAGCCCGACGATTCTGTGAGAATTATAGCAGAGAAAAATATGCTTGAGGCTAGAAAACAATTTAATTTCAAATAGCAGCTTTTGTCGCTCTGCGAATTCTGCAGGCACCTTAACACATTTGAGTTAAATTTGACTATTCAAGCTGCCTAATATTTTTATATGAAAAGACCTATTCGTGTTTTAGTAGCGAAAGTTGGATTAGACGGTCACGATCGTGGAGCTAAGATTATTGCCACTGCATTAAGAGATGCCGGCATGGAAGTAATTTATACGGGTCTCCGACAAACTCCTGAAATGGTTGTGAACGCTGCCTTACAGGAAGATGTGGATGCCATTGGCGTTAGTATCTTGTCGGGTGCACACATGACCGTTTTTCCGAAGATCATCCAGATCATGAAAGAAAAAGGGATGAATGATGTGTTGTTAACCGGCGGCGGAATTATTCCTGATGATGATATGAAAACCTTGCAAGCCATGGGTGTGGGTGATTTGTTTGCACCAGGAACAACCACTTCGGAAATTGCGGATTATATTAGAGGATGGGTAAAAGCGCATCGAACATTTTAATCAAAAATTAGTACCAATCTGTGTTTCCTAATTGCTATAAAATCAACTAAATAAAAGATGTTTATGTATACAACCATCCTCACCTCACTGGAAA
>JAYUFN010000397.1:0-3217 GCA_043738705.1 Bacteroidota bacterium | reverse complement strand
TTCAAATTTCAGAAGGTAAGTATCGATACCTTTTTAATAATAACCCAGATTCTATTTTTATTTTTAGTCCCGATGATTTTTCAATACTTGATGTAAATGAGACAGCCAGCCAGATACTGGGATATTCGAAAGCCGATTTTTTAAAGATGAAGATTTGGGATATCTATCTTTCTGATAATATCGCCGAAATTAATCAGCTCGTAACGAATTTGATTGAAAAATCTACCAGTATCCAGAATCGTATACTGCGATGCAAGAGTAGAACAGGAGAGATATTTTTTATCAACCTGGCGTTACACAAAATTAATTATAATAATCACGATGCAGTATTAACGATTGGTACTGATATGAGCGAAAATGTGAAACTTGAAAAAAAACTTGCCGAAGAACGAAACAGAAAGAGTTTGGAAATAGCAGAGGCTGTAATTACTGCACAAGAAAAGGAGCGCCAAGAAATTGGATTAGAATTACATGATAATATTAATCAGATTCTTGCAGGCTCTCTAATGTATCTTGGATTATTAAGGAAAGAACTTAAAACCGAATCGGAATTATTTAGGGATACCGAAAAATTAATTACAGGTGCCATTCAGGAAGTTCGAAAATTATCACATAATTTAATTCCTCCTTCTTTAAAGGAGCTTGAATTAGGAGAGGCGATAGACCATATCATCACCATGGCAAAAAAAACTGGTGTGTTTGAAATTAGAAAAGATTTTTACGATTTTAATGAAACTTCGATATCTAACAAGTTGAAATTAACTTTGTACCGAATTGTTCAAGAACAGTTTAATAATATTTTTAAACACGCAAGAGCAAAAAATATTCTAATCAAACTTTATCAAGAAAACGATCAATTAATTTTAAAAATCAAGGATGATGGAATTGGGTTCAATCCGAATACTACAAGACATGGTGTGGGGTTGATCAATATACAAACACGTGCCTCACTTTTTAATGGAACAATGCAAATTGAAGCCAGTCCCGGAAATGGCACAGAAATATTGGTTATATTCCCCATGAATGATTTGCCTGAAGAATGATTAAACCATTAAAGTGGTGAACAAACAATCATAAAATCCGTTGCCCAACTGATTACACAAGATTTAACAGTTTAATATTTCAACAACAAAGCATCTCGCAAACGTTTGCGAGATATCTTAATCTTTTTTTAAGCCGATTGGTTGCAGCGCGAGCTCTATTTTCATGTCCTGTTAAAGGAGCCTTTGCTAATTGATTGTTGCCATAGTTGATTTCTTCCTATTATTTGGTTAGACCGCCGAATAAACTGTTTTTGAAACCTACTCAGCAATAAAAATTAAGAAATTATCTTTTTTGTAAGAAAAATGTGTATTTTGTACACACTTGTTAATTATTAAACTGCTATTTATGAATTTAAAGATGCTTGCCAGACTCACGCTCGTGGGTCTATTTGCCTGCGTATTATCGCTTTTTTCGCAGGCTCAAAACAAAACTATTTCAGGTAAGGTTTCGGATGCCAAAGATGGATCTGCATTGACTGGCGCCTCAGTAGTTGTAAAAGGTTCTAAAGTTGGCGCCCAAACTGGCGCAGACGGAACTTTTAAATTAAGCGTACCTGCTGCTGCTAGCTCTATTGTAGTTAGCTCTGTAGGATATGCGTCACAGAATGTAGATATCCAAAACAAAACTTCAGTTGATGTTGCGCTGGCTGCTACCAGTGATAATATCGGTGAGGTAGTTGTAATTGGATATGGTACTTCTAGAAAAAAAGACCTTACTGGATCAATTGCTTCAATTAAGGCTAAAGATTTTAACCAAGGACCAATCACTACTCCTGATCAGTTGATTCAGGGTAAAGTTGCTGGGTTACAAGTAATTAACAATAGTGGTCAACCAGGTGGTGCTACAACTATCCGTATCCGCGGTAATAGCTCTGTAAGATCTGGTAACTCTCCATTATTTGTAATTGACGGTATCCCTTTGGATGGCAGAAATGCTCGTCCAGGATTAAATGCTTCAGGTATCGGTCAAACCCCTGACGCAAACCCATTGTATTTCTACAATCCTTCAGATATCGCTTCTATGGATGTATTGAAAGATGCATCAGCAACTGCGATCTACGGTTCTAGAGGTGCAAATGGTGTAATTATGATTACTACTAAAAAAGGAACAGCTGGTGCTCCTAAGATTGATTTCTCTACTTCAGTCGGACAAAGCTCAGTTCGTAAGAAATACGATGTATTGAATGCTGCTGGTTACAAATCAGCTCTTTCTTCGTATGCCCTAACTTCAGGTGATCTGGGTTCTAACGTAGATGCACAAGATGCAATCTTCCGTAAAGGCTGGAGCCAGAATTACAATCTAGGTATTAGCGGTGGCTCAGAAAATGGTAAATACCGTTTTTCTTTGGGTTACTCTAACCAAGATGGTATCGTGCTTAAATCAAACCTTAAGAAATATAATATCGGTTTGAACGGACAATACAAATTCTTAGAGAGCAAAAGACTTTCCTTAGACTTCAATGTGTTGGCTGCTCATAATACTGAGATCGCTACTCCAATTACTAACGATGCTGGTTTCCAAGGGAACTTAGTGGGTATGGCTTTACAGTGGAACCCAACCAAAGCTTTATACAAAGCCGACGGTTCTATCAACATCACTCCTGGTGAGTCTGTAGTAAACCCATTGGCTATGTCTTCTGGTTATAATGATCAGGCTGACATCACTAATATATTTGCTACCGTTGGTGTTGGTTATAAACTAACAGATAACTTAGATTACAAATTTAATATCAGCTTGAATAATCAAACTGGTGTTAGAAGAGCAACTGAAGCTCCGTTTATCACTATCCCAGGTGTTGAAGGTCGTGGTTTTGGTTTCTACGCAAACTCTGAATTGACTTCTGAAGTGTTACAACACACTTTGAATTACAATAAAAAAATCACAAACAGTCTTAACCTTTCTGCATTAGTAGGTTATGAGTATCAGAAATTCTCTTACAGAGGTTCTGGTATGTCTGCGCAGGATTTTACTATTCAGAATAATGTATCATTTACAAGTATTATGCAGAACTCTAGTGCTGCT
The DNA here is from genome assembly GCA_043738705.1 of Bacteroidota bacterium. Taxonomy (GTDB): domain Bacteria; phylum Bacteroidota; class Bacteroidia; order Chitinophagales; family Chitinophagaceae; genus Sediminibacterium. The sequence goes on along the minus strand of JAYUFN010000397.1, from coordinate 151 downwards.
AGTCGTTCTATCTATTCTTGGAACGATCCAAGTTCTGAATTACAATCTTATTTTGGTCGTCTAGTATTAAACTACCAAGACAGATACTTATTTACGGGTACTTTAAGAGCGGATGGTTCTAGTAAGTTTGGTTCTAACAATAAATATGGTT
>JAYUFN010000396.1:0-8910 GCA_043738705.1 Bacteroidota bacterium | reverse complement strand
AAGAACCATCAAATGTATCTTTATCCATAAAAGATACTCCATTCAGTTGTAAATTTTATAGATTTTGATCAGAGAATTTCCAAATAATTATTTCGGTTAATCACAACTTTTATTATAGCTCATTTCATAAATTTTTATCAACTTTAATAGATGAATCATTTCAAAATTTCTTTACTGTGCTTTGCCTTCTTAATATTGGTCAGTTGCTCCAGACCTCCGCAAAAATTTGAAGAAAAAGAAACTTATCAAATCAAAACCATCGATGGCAGACCTGATTATTCGGACCTCCATTTCTGGGCTGCACATCCGTATAAACACGATCCCTCTGATAGCGTACCCAAACCCTTACTAACCAATTACCATCCTGATTCATCGGTAGATATATTTTTCATTCATCCTACCAGCTATATTTCAGCAGAGCGAAGTTTTGGTTGGAATGCATCTTTGGAAGATGCTGATTTGAATGGAAAAACAGATTATGGTTCAATACTCTATCAATCAAGCATCTTCAACGAAGCAGGTAGAATTTTTGCGCCAAGATATCGTCAAGCACATTTATCTGCCTATTTTCCGATAAGCAAAGAAGATACAGTTCAAGCGGCCCAGGCATTTGAACTAGCATATCTGGATATCAAAACAGCATTTGAATATTATTTAGCGCATTATAATGGGGGTCGACCAATAGTAATTGCTTCACATAGTCAGGGAAGTACCCATTCAAAAAGATTATTAAAAGAATTTTTTGATGACAAGCCTCTCAAAAATAATCTTGTTGTTGCATACGTGATCGGCATGGCAGTTGATCCCAAGTATTTGCCGAATATCGCCGTATGCCAGAGCCCTACCCAAACTGGTTGTATTTGTAGTTGGCGTACTTATAAAAATAATTATAAGCCTGCATTTGTAGAAAAGGAAAAATTTAATTCGATCGTTACAAACCCATTGACTTGGGACAGTAGCATACCACATGCAAACAGAGATTTAAATAAAGGAGCTGTGTTAACTAAATTCAATACAATTAGTCCGCGTGTGAGCGATGCCACTGTTACTGATAAAGTGTTATGGACCGGCAAGCCGCACTTTTTTGGGAATATCCTGTATACTACCAAGAACTACCATGTAGCCGACATGAATTTGTTCTACCTAAGTATCCGGGAAAATGTACAAACTAGGATCAAGGCTTTCCGAAAAAAATAGACCCCATTCCAAAGAATAGGGCCAAGCGGTTCTACAATAGGAAATTGGATTTTATTGTTTGATAAACCGAATAGATTTTATAAAAGTATCTTTAAAAAAAGCGTTTAATACATATGCTCCACTATTCAAATCGCTCATATTTAAATCAATTTGTTGGTTCCCTTCCTCGAGGGGGGTAACCAATGTTTTTGCTAATCTTCCCTCAATATCCAGCACTTTCAAAACCAAACGACCAGCTTTACTTTCTAAAACTGTTAGAAAGCTGCTATTTTCTACCAAACTAGGTTGCAAACTTTGAATGTACATAGTGAGTGCATTTAAAAGATGAACAGGCTTTGGAATAAAAAGCGGGGGAGTCTAAATAAAAGACATTAGCTTTTTGGTATTTGCTGCTTAGCTTAAAAAAAAACTAAAAAACGTTCAAGAAGAAATGATTTAAAATAGGTTTGCCTTTAAATAAAAACATGCTTCTGCCTATTCCGCATTTCATTTCTGCTGCTCTTTAGATTAATTTCCATAAACGCTCAGAAACTTAATTCGCATAATTTTAAGCTGTTCCCAGCTATAATCATTATCGCTTAGCTCCTGGCGGGCTATATCGAGTGATGAGGTTTGACAGCTCTTAAAATATTCGATGATTTCTTCCTGATCATATTCATCAAGCCATTCGTCGATGGCATAGTCGAGATTCAATTTGGTTCCGCTGGCTGCGATGGTTTCCATTTCTTCTAATAACTCGTCGAGCTTGAGACTTTTGTTTTTAGCGATGGTTTCTAATGGAATTTTTTTATCTACATTCTGAATGATATAAATTTTATTATTCCCCTTATTCGCTACACTTCGCATTACAAAATCGTCGGGCTTTTCAATGTCGTTTTCTTCTACATACTTTGCAATCATTTCCACAAAGGGCTTACCATATTTGATAGATTTACCCTTGCTTACCCCTTGGCATTTTTCGAGTTCCTCTAAAGTAGTAGGATACAGTGTTGCCATATCCTGCAAGCTATTCTCTAGGAATATTACAAATGGAGGCAGGCTTTTTTTCTTCGCCTCTTTCTGGCGAAGCTCCTTGAGCATTTCAAATAATTTTTCATCTGTAGCAGCTCCGGTTTGTGCGGCATTCTCGCCCTCATCGTCATCAGCATTTGCTTCTTCGAATAAATTATTTAAAACAATTTTGAAAGAGATTGGTTTCTTCAAAAACTTTTCGCCTTTCTCTGTTATTTTCAACAATCCGTATTCCTCAATATCTTTTCTAATTAGGTTCTCCAATAACATTTGCCTGATTAGGCTGCTCCACAAATGATATTCTTTATCAGCACCAACCCCAAAAACAGGAAGCGCATCGTGGCGAAACATTCTAATCTGTGGAGTAAGTTTCCCCATTACTACACTCACAACATAATCGGTTACAAATCGCTCATCTAAGGCTTTTACGGCCTGCAAAATTTTCACAACATCCTCCTTTGCTTCGATCTTTTCTTTTGGATTTAAACAGTTGTCGCAATTGCCACAGTTTTTATTTTCCCAGTCCTCTCCAAAATAGTGCAACAATACTTTTCTTCTACATACCGCAGTCTCAGCATAGGCAACTGTTTCGTCAATCAGTTGTGCACCCACTTCTCTTTCACTCAAAGGTTTGTCGCGCAAAAAGTGTTCGAGTTTCGAAACGTCTTTATGCGAATAATACAATACACATAATCCTTCCATGCCGTCTCTTCCTGCACGACCTGTTTCCTGATAATAATTTTCGATCGACTTTGGAATATTAAAATGTATCACAAAGCGGATATCCGGTTTATCGATGCCCATACCAAATGCAATAGTAGCTACGATTACCTGCACCTGTTCGTTCAAAAACTGATCTTGTCTATCAGCACGTAATTTTTGATCTAGTCCTGCATGATAAGCAACCGCTTTAATACTGTTTGCAACTAATAATTCGGCGAGCTCTTCTGTTGTTTTACGGTTCAGTGTATAAATGATTCCACTCTTTCCTTTGTGCCCACTTATAAATTTAACGATACTTTTAACCGTTTGGTCCTTCTTGATTTTTGGTTGAATTTCATAATAAAGATTACTTCGATTAAAGGACGAGATAAAAATATTTGGCTTTCTTAAGCCAAGATTTTTTACGATATCGCTTTGAACTTTTGGAGTAGCAGTAGCAGTTAATGCAATTACTGGAATATCTGGATTAATAATTTCCATCATTTCGCGTAAGCGGCGATAATCTGGTCTAAAATCGTGACCCCATTCTGAAATACAGTGTGCTTCATCTACCGCAAAGAAAGAAATATTTAAGTCGCTGAAATATTCTAAATTTTCTTGTTTAGTTAATGTTTCGGGAGCTACGTATAATAGTTTTGTCATCCCAGAAGTAAGATCATCTTTAACAGCTTTAATCTGACCCTTATTGAGTGATGAATTCAGAAAATGCGCTACATTATCATTTTCGCTATACCCTCTTACCAGATCTACTTGATTTTTCATCAAAGCAATTAATGGAGATACAATAATTGCACAGCCCTCCATCATCATTGCCGGTAATTGGTAACAAAGACTTTTTCCGCCTCCAGTTGGCATGATCACAAAAGTGTCTTGTCCGTTGAGTAAGCTGTTGATTGATTTTTCTTGAGTGCCTTTAAATTCCCTAAAACCAAAATATGTTTCAAGACCTGCATAAATATCATATTTGTGATCTGTTGTGATTGTTGCAGTATTATCCTTTCTGGGAGTTCTTTTTTTGCTGACAGGGGCAGTAGCTTTAGTTGCTGCTTTTCTCGTATTCGTAGCCATGTATCAATATCTATTTTCATCCCTTTCTGAGGACCGGTGACAATTTATTATAAGTTAAATCTTTTTCCGCGAACACCCTAGTTAAAAATATAATCAATTGATTATTAAAGAGGTGTTGATATGGCAAAGCAAGTTAGATGCTCCATTTTTTGGAAAAATCCCCAAAAAATGGCTTACGAAGTTAATGAACTAAAGTTTGAATAGAAAGTCTAAGCTGTTAAAGTTTACATTTGTAACGCATGAACTCATCTATCGTACAAACTGCCTTGCGCACCATCCAGCTAGAATCTCAATCAGTGGCCGGATTGGCAGATTTTATTAATACAGATTTCGAAAAAGCTATTCAATTAATACATGCATCGAAGGGAAGATTGGTGATTAGTGGGATTGGCAAAAGTGCTATTGTTGCTCAAAAAATTGTGGCTACTTTAAATTCAACAGGTACCCCCTCTTTATTTATGCATGCCGCGGATGCAATTCATGGTGATCTAGGAATGGTTCAGGAAGCCGACATTGTAATGCTGATTAGCAAAAGTGGAGAAAGCCCTGAGATAAAAGTATTGGTGCCCCTGATTAAAAATTTTGGGAATATTCTTATTGGAATGGTTGGTAATTTAGAAAGTTTTTTGGCGAGTGAAGCAGCACTCGTTTTAAATACAACAGTTAGCAAAGAAGCTTGCCCTAATAACCTCGCGCCTACCAGCAGTACAACTGTACAAATGGTGATGGGCGATATTATTGCTGTTTGCTTAATGGAAATCAACGGATTTAGTGGAAGAGATTTTGCAAAATTTCATCCTGGAGGAAACTTGGGCAAACGACTTTATTTGCGCGTTGAAGACCTGAGTAAAAATAATGCGCAACCAAAGGTGCTAGCTTCAGCTTCATTAAAAGAAGTGATCGTAGAAATCACCGAAAAAAGATTGGGCTTGACTGCAGTAGTAGATGAAAAAAATCAGATCGTGGGTATTATTACTGATGGAGATCTTAGACGCATGCTCGAAAAAAGTAGTAGTATCGAAAATGTAACTGCTTCCGATATTTTATCTGCGCATCCCAAAACTGTTAGAGCCGATATATTAGCTGTTGAAGCACTAGACATATTAAGAGAAAACGACATTAGTGCGTTATTAGTTGCCGAGCATAATATTTATATGGGCGTAATTCACTTGCACGATCTTGTAAGAGAAGGAATTGTATAAGTGCAACAATAATTACTTATTAAAACCGTTTTTAGTTACGCATAATTTTAATTATTTCTGACTAACATTCAAATCTTTTTTAAATGAATAAGCATCATTACGTAGCGATTATGGCTGGCGGTATTGGAAGCCGCTTTTGGCCAAAAAGCCGTGCCAGTTATCCAAAACAATTTTTGGACATACTCAATACAGGCAAATCTTTAATCCGTTGGACTTATGAACGCTATGCTACATTCATACCCAATGAAAATATTTATATCGTTACATCAGATGAGTATGTGTCAATTGTTCATGAACAATTACCCGAGTTGCCAATAGAAAATATTCTTGCTGAGCCTAGCAGAAAAAACACAGCTCCCTGTGTGGCTTATATATCTTACAAATTATTACAGAAAGATCCTGAAGCAGCATTGATCGTAGCTCCGAGTGATCACATGATACTTGATAATGAGGCATTCAGAAATATTACTTATCAGGCTTTAGATTTTGTAACACAGATCAAGTCGCTTGTTACCCTAGGAATCAAACCAACACATCCAAACACTGGCTATGGTTATATTCAGCACGAAACACTTGCTGCAGGTGATGGTATTTATAAAGTAAAAACTTTTACAGAAAAACCAAACCTTGAGCTTGCGAAAACTTTCTTATCAAGTGGCGACTTTTTATGGAATGCAGGTATTTTTGTTTGGCAGGTTAAAAATGTAATGAACGCATTTGAAAAATATCAACCTGAGATGTTTGAATTGTTCGATAACGAAAAAGAATACTTTAATAGTGCTGGTGAGAAAGATGCAATCAACAGGATTTATCCTTTATGTACAAATGTGTCGATCGATTTTGCAATTATGGAAAAAGCAGATAATGTATTTGTGATTCCTTCTTCTTTTGGCTGGAGCGATTTGGGAACATGGACTAGCGCGTATGATAATTTGGATAAGGATTATCTAGGTAATGCAGTTACTAGCGAGAATGTAATTGTAATTGATGCTACCAAATGTATGATCTCTGCGCCACACGATAAATTGGTATTAATACAGGGTCTCGATGACTGTATCATTATCGATACAAAGGATGTTTTAATGATCTGTAAAAAAGAAAAAGAACAGGCAATCAAAGAATATGTTGCTGAAGTAAAAAGAAATAAAGGCGATAGGTATTTATAACAACTATCTACTTCTAAAAAAGCGGTCAACTCGATGGGTTGATCGCTTTTTATTTTACAGGAATTAATTTTCAGTACAAATTGAGTAGAATTTATCATTAAATTTGAGGATACCTGCCATATTTAAGAAGCCAATAACGGAAGTATGTCTTTAACCAGAACAGTAATTACTGGAACAGGAAGTTATATTCCTCCACATATTAAAACCAATAGGGATTTTACCTTATCGGCCTTTTATGGGGATGATCAAAAACCCCTGCTTACTCCTCCAGACGAAATTATTGAAAAATTTAAAGCTATTACGGGTATCGAGGAGCGTAGGTATGCCGATTACGAATTCAACTCTTCTGATATGGCATTGGTTGCAGCCAAAAATGCAATTGCAGCTGCAGGAATAGATCCAGAAACAATTGATCAAATCATCTTTGCACATAATTTCGGCGACATTTTAAAGGATAGTATCCAAATGGATGTACTCCCGGCACTGGCTTCCAGAGTAAAACATGGGCTGGGTATTATAAATTCTTCTTGCGTTGCTTATGATATTTTATTTGGATGTCCTGGTTGGATACAAGGAGTGATTCAAGCTCACGCATTTATTACAGCAGGGATTGCAAAAAAATGCTTGGTGATTGGATCTGAAACTTTGAGTAGAGTAATTGATGTGTACGACAGAGACTGCATGATCTTTAGCGATGGGGCTGGTGCTTGTATCGTTGAAGGAATAGATAGTAGTACAACTCAAAGCGGAATTATTTCAACCAGTGTACAGAGTCATTGTATAGACGAAGCATTTTATTTGCAAATGGGCAAATCAAATCTACCTGAATCTGATCCGAATGTGCGTTACATGAAAATGAAAGGAAGAAAAGTTTATGAATATGCGATCAAACATGTTCCTTTAGCGATGAAAGAATGTTTGGATAAAGCAGGATTGCACGTTACCGATATAAAGAAATTCTTTTTACATCAAGCAAATGAAAAAATGGATGAAGGGTTTGTAAAAGCTTTATATAGGTTGTATGGTATCAAAGAAGTTCCTCCTCATATTATGCCAATGAGTATTCATAAACTTGGCAATAGTTCAGTTGCAACGATTCCTACTTTATACGATTTGGTAAAAAGAAATTTACTCGAGGGGCACAGTATCGCTGCAGGCGACATAGTAATGTTTGCATCAGTTGGCGCTGGAATGAATATCAATGCCTTTTGTTACCAGGTTTAATACCCTCTTACATTTTTACCTTCCATATAATTCAGAAAAGCTTTGTTAACTACCTTATTACCACCCGGAGTTGGATAATTTCCTGTAAAATACCAATCACCTGTATTGGTAGGACAACTATCATGGAGGTCTTCGATGGTCTGATAAATTACTTCAACTTTTGTATCAACACCAGCAGGTGTAATTAATTGGGCAATCTTATCAGAGATTTCTTGTGGTGTAAAGGGCTTATAAATTTCTCTCACAACATTCTCAATATGGAGTTGATTATTGCGTTGCATTTCTTTGATCTTTTCCTGTAACTCATTTAAGACGTACTCGAGGTCTCGGTCTTTCAACAATGCAACTGCTGCTTTAAACGCAATAAAATCTCCGAGTTTACTCATATCAATACCATAACAATCTGGATAACGAATTTGCGGAGCAGATGAAACAACAATAATCTTTTTGGGATATAGGCGCGATAACATCCTGATAATACTTTCTTTTAAAGTAGTGCCCCTAACAATACTGTCGTCAATTACTACAAGCGTATCTTCTCCATTGCGTACAGTACCATAAGTAATATCGTATACGTGTTGAACCATCTCATTCCTGTTAGCATCTTCGGTTATAAAAGTGCGCAGTTTTACATCTTTAATGGCAATTTTTTCCTGTCTAATTTTACGATTCACCATCTCCTCTAATTTCTCTGGAGAAAAGTCTTTACCCCAACTTAAAATTCTTTCAACTTTAATTTTATTGAGGTATTCTTCCATTCCTTTTACTAAACCAAAAAATGCTACTTCAGCAGTATTTGGGATATATGAGAAGATAGTATTCTTTAAATCGTAATTAATACTTTCAAGAACCGTTTTGCTTAAATGGTGACCTAATGCAATTCGTTCGCGATAAATCTTTTCGTCGCTACCCCTGCTAAAATAAATACGCTCGAAACTACATGCTCGCCTTTCAAGTGGCTCCAAGATCTGCTCAACGCTAAAATTTCCCTTGTCATCAACAATTAAAGCCGAGCCAGGCATTAATTCCATCACTTCATTTTCCCCAACATTGAAAGTAGTTCTGATTGCAGCCCTTTCGCTTGAAGCAACAATTACTTCATCATCAATATAGTAATATGCCGGACGGATACCGTGCGCATCTCGCATCACAAAACTGTACCCATTACCAACTAAAGCGCCAATGGTGTAGCCCCCATCAAAAAGCGGAGTAGCTTTCTTCAATACTTTAACGATATCTGCAGCATTCGGACTTAACTCGTCTTCTTTAGTTAAAAAGTGGTGAAGCACTTCCAGCATGGCAGCAAGGTCGCTTTGCTT
>JAYUFN010000395.1:0-3224 GCA_043738705.1 Bacteroidota bacterium | reverse complement strand
TGAGTTATAAAATTCAGGAATTCTTTGAAGTATGGGGCTGGCATGGGTTACATGACTATACGCTTAGCCTTGCAATCATTTTAAACATTTTTGAAATTGTTGCAGGTATCGCAGTAATAATAGGATGGCAGATGCGTATAGTAAATTGGTTATTACTTTTACTTATTATCGCTTTTACTTTCCTTACAGGGTATGCTTTGCTTTCAGGAAAAATTAAAACCTGTGGCTGTTTTGGTGATTGTATACCATTGAGTGCCGCACAGTCTTTTATTAAAGACCTTAGTTTACTCTGCTTAATACTTATTTTATTTTATTTTCAAAAAAAAATGGTATCAAATATTTCGAATTTATTTGCAATTTCTTTATTAACAATCGGGCTATTGGGTTCTGTATTTTTTCAAGTGTACGTTTTAAAACACCTTCCATTAATGGATTGTCTTCCTTACAAAACGGGAAACAATATTTTTCAACAAATGCAAACGCCTAAGGGAGCCATAGCAGATAGCTTTTCCTTGCATTTTATTTACAAAAAAAATGGAAAAGAAATCAGTTTTGATCAGGAACATTTCCCAAACGATTTCGATTCAAGTTATCTATATGTTGACCGTAAAGATGAGCTTGTAAAACCGGGTAATGGTTTAAAGGCAGCTATTACTGACTTCTCTGTTCGTACTTTATCAGATGTGGATACTACCGCTGCCCTATTTCAATCACCGAAATACGCATTGATTCTAGTGAAGGATTTTGATGATTATAACAATTGGAAAAACAGGGTAGAAGATATTTTATCTGTTGCAAAAATTAACAAGTTATTGGTAATTATTGTTACTGCAGATGTAAAGTCGGCTAAAGAAAAAATGACTGCTATTCCAATTTTAAAGTGCGATGCTACAGTTCTCAAGACAGCGGCAAGAGCTACCCCAACAATTTTTTTAATGCAAGGACCAACCATACTTGAAAAATATAGTTATTCAGATGCCGCATCAGTCATAAAGTTTATCAAGAACTGGAAATGAGGATCAAGTGATGATCACTTCATTAATTACAGTTTCACCAAAAGCTTCATTCACTCTGGCGATAATCTGTGGCTTTTGAAATTGCAATTCATTTTTCAAAGGGCCTACTGCCGTTTGTATATAAAGCTTGTGATTAAAAATATTAATCTTATCGGTGTATTTAGCAATAGTTTTTCCCATCAATTTTTCCCAGATCTCTTCAATCTGAACAGCCCTAACACCATTTTTCAGATTGCTCTTTCTAAGAAAGCCTTTGATTGCATCACCAATATGAAATTCAGACATATTGTAAAGATATGTTTAAGTGGATAATTTATTAGGCATTTATATTAAATCTCAATCAACTGAAAGCCTGCTTTTGTTTGATTGAGTTGATCTTGCAACCTACTGCTATGAGTGTCCGTTATAAATACTTGACCATCACTTTCTGTACAAACCCAATTCAATAGCTGATACATTCTTTTTTCATCCAGCTTTTCAAATACATCATCTAATAAAAGGATTGGAGTAAACCCTTTTTGGTTTTTCAATACCTGCCATTCTGCAAGTTTTAACGCAAATAACAAACTTTTTCTTTGTCCCTGAGATGCTTCATTTTTGAAAATATGTTCCTGCATTTTAAATACGATATCGTCTTTATGAATACCTGCATTAGTTCTTTGTAAGATCCGATCTTTCTGATTATTTCCCCGAAATAAAGTACGCATATTATGATGCAATAATTGACTTTCATACTTTAATTGAATAGCATCTCCCGAACCTGCTATTTTTGCATATACCTCTGATGCAAGTTTAAGATAACCTATCAAAAAATCTTTTCTTTCTTGATAGATACGATCTCCTTTATTACAAAGTTGATCATCAATAATTCCCAATAAAATCTCATCGATACTCCCAGTTTCAGCTAATTGTTTTAAAAGAGAATTTCTTTGTAGCAATAATTTTTGATAATCAATTAATTCTAATAAATAGCCCCTATTGATTTGAGACATAACAGAATCAATCAGTTTTCTTCTTTCTTCACTTGTGCCCGAGATTAGGCTGATATCGTCGGGTGCAATCATTACACAGGGGAATTTTCCTAAATGATCAGAAAATCGTTTATAAGATTCTCCATTTAGGTTTAATTCTTTTCTGTTATTCTCTCTTAATATGAAAACTAAATTTTGAAAATCTTCCTTTAGTTGATAATTAGCTTCTAGGCGCATCCCCATCATTGCGTGGTGGACATTTGATGAATCTGCTCTTGAAAAATAACTTTTTGAAAAACTGAGGTAATAAATAGCATCCAATAAATTAGTTTTCCCGCTACCATTTTTTCCACAAATTCCAATTATCCTTTCCGAAAACCGAAAGGATTGCTGTTTATAATTTCTAAATTGCGTTAAGGTTATATCAGTTAGTCGAAACATTGAGGCAGCAAATTAATCATCTCATCACTGAATAATCGATCAGAGTGTGAAAGAAAGCATTTATTTTTATTAAAATTTACGTTTTGAAGACGATTTTATCAAAAGAACAGTTGGCGTTAACCATAAAAAGGTTGGCAAATCAGATACTTGAGAATCATCCACAGTTGCAAAATACTGTTATTATTGGGATGCAGCCAAGGGGGATCTTTTTAAGCAACAGGATTGTTAGAGAGTTAAAAATTTTGGTGAGTCCTGAACTGATCCAGTATGGAAAGCTTGATATTACTTTCTATAGAGACGATGTCCGCAAGAGCTTGCATATCGCTAGCGCAACAGAGATTCCATTTAGCATAGAAAATAAGCAAGTGATATTGGTTGATGATGTTTTATATACCGGTAGAACTGTTCGGGCAGCGCTGGATGCATTATTAGATTATGGGCGCCCTTCCAAAGTTTCACTTTGTGTGTTAGTTGACAGAAGGTTTAGCAGAGAACTTCCTATTCAACCTGATTATCTTGGAAAAGCGATCGACACGATATTTTCACAGAGAGTTACGGTAAATTGGAATGAAGACGATGAAAGCGAACAAGTTATTTTACTGGATAGTTAAGGCTATAGAAAATGCTTTGTATAAAAAATGAGTAAGATTCTCAAAACCATTTATCTTTGACCTTTAATGAAACTATCTACCAAACACTTACTTGGTATTAAGCACCTCAACGCTGAGGATATAAAGCTTATTTTATCCACAGCATCGCAGTTTAAAGAGGTATTACAAAGACCAGTCAAGAAAGT
>JAYUFN010000394.1:0-8929 GCA_043738705.1 Bacteroidota bacterium | reverse complement strand
TGAATTACTTCCAATTGGAACTACTGTAATTATCGAACACTAGAATTCTTGTACTTTGAATAAAGTTTTAAATCTTTGGTGCACCAAAATAAGGATGCAATACTTCAGGCAATACAATTCCATCTGCCGTTTGAAAATTCTCAAGTAAACAGGCAACTATTCTTGGCAATGCCAAGGAACTTCCGTTTAACGAATGAGTGAATTGTGTTTTACCAGTTGCGTCTTTGTATCTGCACTTCATTCTGTTGGTTTGATAACTTTCAAAATTAGAAACACTACTTACTTCCAACCAACGTTCTTGTGCGGCACTAAACACTTCAAAATCGTAGGTAATGGCAGAAGTAAAACCCATATCGCCACCACATAATCGCAGGATACGATAAGGGAGTTGTAGAGATTGCAATAATTTTTCTACGTGCAAGATCATATCATCTAATACTTGATAACTTGTTTCAGGATACACGATCTGAATAATCTCTACTTTATCGAATTGGTGAACACGATTCAACCCTCGTACATCTTTACCGAAGCTTCCCGCTTCTCTTCTAAAGCAGGGCGTATAGGCAGTCATTTTAACTGGCAAATCGCTTTCTTTTAAAATAGTATCGCGATAAATATTCGTAACAGGAACTTCTGCAGTTGGAATCAGATAAAAATTATCTGCAGTTGCGTGGTACATCTGTCCTTCTTTATCAGGCAACTGCCCAGTAGCAAAAGCACTGGCTTCGTTTACCATAAATGGTGGAATATATTCGGTATAACCAGCAGCAATGTTATAATCCAGAAAATAAGATATCAGCGCCCTTTGCAGTTTTGCACCTTTACCCTTATACAGTGGGAATCCACTTCCCGTGATCTTAGCTCCGGTTTCGAAATCTACCAAATCATACGTTTTAATTAAATCCCAATGCGGAACAGCACCTGCGTATAGATTAGGTTTTTGTCCGCCTTCACGAACTACTACATTTTCTTCTGGTGTTTTGCCTTCTGGCACTTGCTCAGATGGAAGGTTTGGCAAAACCACTAGGTTTGCGTATAATGCTTCTTCAACTTTAGCCATTTGTTCTTTCAAAGGTTCTAGAGTCGCCTTCCATTCTGCCACATCAACTTTAGTAACTTCTGCTGCCACTTTATTACCCTGAGCCATTAGTTTTCCGATCTCTTTGGATGCTGCATTTACTTTAGCTTGTGTTTGGTCAAATTTGTTCTGCAGCCGCTTTCTATCATCATCCAGCGAAACGATCAAGTCTACCAGCTCTATCTGCTTAAACTGTTTAACCGCCAGTCTTTTCTTCACTTCTGCCGTATTATTTCGCAGCACTTGCACTTGTAACATAGAATCAATTTTTGCAAATATAACTTTTGCAGGCTGATGATAGCAACCTTGAACCTTTTACCTTTGCAGATATGTATATTCAAGATGACTTACAACAGCGATGGTGGAATTTAGAGGCGAAACTGGTGGAGCAATTTGGCAAAAAACCAGATTTAGAAGCTATATTATTTCTAATAGGGATGCAGGAAACAGGATTTTTAGTAGAAAAAATTAGCAAGGAACAGAAACAAGATCTGATGCATGTAGCAGTTTGTATCGTATTAGGTCAGAGCGGTTATTATAGTAAGGAAGGCAATGATGAAGATGGATGGCCCCATTTTAAACAGTTAAAAGAGCTGCCCGTTTTAGACGCTCGAGAGCAGGAAAATTTCATCAAAGACCATGCGTTGCTCTATTTTGAGCAAATGGGATTTTAAATTTATTTAGTCCTACTAGTATTTACTGGTTTTGAAACGATTTTATTCAATATTTGCAATTATAAAAATAATAACATGAATTTTCCAGCAACATTAAAGTACACAAAAGATCACGAGTGGATCTTATTAGAAGGTAATATCGCAACGATTGGCATTACCGATTTTGCACAACATGAGCTAGGTGATATCGTTTATATTGATATCAATACTGTTGGCAAAACACTGGGAGCTGAAGAAATTTTTGGAACCGTAGAAGCTGTTAAAACGGTAAGTGACCTTTTCTTACCAATTGCAGGTACTATTCAATCTATTAACCCAATTTTAGAAAAGCGGCCTGAACTAGTCAATAGCGATCCTTATGGAGATGGCTGGATGATTAAGTTGGAAGTATCAAATCCTTCTGATGTAGATGCTTTAATGAATCATGAAGCTTATAGTTCTCTAGTAGGATAATATTATATTTAGCATTCCAGTCTGATTCCTTTTTAACTGCATACACAAAGTTTTATCTTTGCGTATGCAGTTATTTAGAAAATACCCTTTTACTCCTGCGATCTTTTTTCTGATTGCCACCATCATACTTCTCACTATTCCGGGTTCGAGCATACCCAAATCAGGGTTGTTTGGAATACAGCATTTAGATAAATTCGTTCATATTGGCATTTTTACCCTGCTCTGCATTTTATTTGATCTGCCTTTTAAAAGATTTTCTATCAGCATTGCTCGAAAAAGAAATTGGTTTATTACAATAACCGTTTTAGGAATTTGCTTTGGAATTGCAATGGAATTTGTTCAAAAGTATTGGGCTATCAACAGAAGTTTCGAGTTGGGTGATATTGTTGCGGACAGTGTAGGGTGCATACTGGCATTCATCTTCAGTATTAATAAATTAGCTCCAAAAAAAATAATTTAATTCGGCGGCTCTATTTACTGATATTAATTCCACAATAATTAAACGCACTAAACTACCTATAGGGCAATCAGTAAATGAATGTACTGTAGATTAAGATATAACACTTTGTATTTGTTTATAAAATCAATGTTCGCCTTTCTTTGTAGCGTTTTTGCTTACATCTTCTCTACTTATATAAGGTAGCTTATATTTTTCGTCAAAAAAGTATTCCTTCCATCGCCAAAAACAAATAGGGCTTTTCTGCTTATTAGCCTTTTTTGCTAAGATCCAAAAAAAAGATTGGCCTCTGTGGAAACAGAGGCCGCAACCAAAACTAACTGCTTATGAGAAAATCGTTTATTATCTTTTGATATGAATACTTATGCAAATGGAATGCCAAAGCTTTTATCGAATCTGTTAATACTTTCTAAATTACTTTGATTGTATTTCCTTTTTGCTTACACAAAGCTCCGTAAGAAAGACTGAATAAAATGTGAAGGGATTAACAAGAATTTGTTAATACTCTAAGGACAGTTTACTACTCGGTTTGCAGAATTATTCAATAAAGGGCTGATCATAGGAATATTTAGATTTAATCCCCTTAAAATAAGCAATACGGCCATGGTAGCAACAAAGAATGGGATCGCTCTTTTCATGCGATTACGAATAGATAAACTAATTACTGATCCAAAATAAGTTAATAGGAACATTGCAGGAAAAGTACCCAATCCAAAAGCAGTCATAAATCCAATCCCTCCGTTTATATCTCCAGCGGCCATAGCTCCAGTAATCGCTAAATAAACCATCCCACAAGGAAGCAGCCCATTAGCCATCCCCAAAATAAGCATGCCGTATAATTGCTTTTTTTGAATATAAATTCCAATGATATTTTGTAATTGCAATTGGAATTGATCAAATAGTTTACTGTGCAAGAATTTTATATTTAAAAAGGATTGTAGTAGGATAATTAAAATAATGGATCCTAAAAAAATAGAAAAATATTGTTGTAAACCGGCAAGAAAAAATTGCCTTCCTACAAAGCCAAAAAATAATCCTAATGCTGCATACATAAATATTCTACCCGTATGATACAACAGAATACCCATGAGTTTTTGATGAGTAGGCAAATAATAAACGGGTAGTGCAAATACAATGGGGCCGCACATTCCTACGCAATGAAAGCTACTAACGATGCCTAGTGTGAATCCCGATATGAGTAGTTGCCAACCCAATTATTTAATAATTAATTTATCTTCAAAATAATAGGGGTCATTTCCCAACTGCCAAGTAAGTTTAATTTTGTATGCCCCTTTTTGAACGTATTTTTTTAAAATAGTTTGACTAGCAGTAGAATCTACTTCGAGGGAAGTATGGAAATCTTTTCTTTCATCTGTAATGCAATAAAAGAAAACATCACCTACTAGTTTGAATCCCTTCTGCTCTTTCGGTAAGTGAATTAGAATTGCATCCGTATTTTGTTGAACTAACACATTACTAAGTTTTGCAGCGTTATTGAGCCTGTCGATCCTGTCTTGATACCTTAATTCTTCTTTATAATAATCTTTGCTTACAAGATCGTATCTGGTATTAACTGCCTTATAAACCATGAAGAGGATGAACATGCCAAAAGCAACATATACAATCAGTATTTTATTTCCCCAACTTACTTTCATTTGTTAAATTTTAAATCATCTGAATGATTATTCACCCACAGGACCCAGAAAATTAGTTTTTGTTGTACTTACTAATTTATCGCCTTCAAACAATTGCAATTTCAATTCGGTTTTTCGGCTATGAATCATTTGCTTTGGTAATACTACAAAAAAGCTTCCTGAACCCTGACCTTCTTTTTCAACAAATACCAAGGGTTTACCAACTACTTCAACCCTACCCCGCTCGTCTAATACTTTGATTCTAACCTGAATGGGATTCACCGTTTTATTGATCAGTTTAATATTATAAAGGTTCGAAATACTGTCGGTTCCTCTCTCTTGGAATAAGATTCCTGCTGTTCTCATGATAGTTGCGTCAATATCTTTTCGCGTCGCTAAAATTACGGAAAGGGCCATTAATACCAATAGGCACAATCCTGTATAGAGTTTCATTCGAGTGGTATAATGTAAGGGCTCACCAGTAGAAATCGTATTCTCAGAAGCATATCTGATCAAGCCCTTCGGCTTACCAATTTTCGTCATTACATCAGCGCATGCATCGATACAAGCAGTGCATCCTACACATTCCATTTGCACCCCATCTCGGATATCGATTCCTGTAGGGCATACCCTAACGCATTGATGACAATCAATACAATCTCCCAATATTTTTTCTTGTTCGCTTTTTGTATTTCCTCTTGGCTCGCCCCGCTTATAATCATAAGCCACAATCATACTGTTCTTATCGAGTAAGACACTTTGTAGTCTCCCATAGGGGCAAACCACAGTACAGGCCTGTTCTCTGAGAAAAGCGTATACCGAATAAAATACCGCACTAAAAATAAGTATTGAAGAGAGTCCTCCGATATGCTCTGAAACTGGCTCCAAAATAATCTTTTCCAAGCCGTTTATGCCAATGATATAAGCCAAAAAAGTATTTGCTATTATAAAAGCTAGCAGATAAAAAACAAGATGGTTTAGCCCAACTTTAAAAAATTTTTTAGAAGTCCATGGGGCATTTTTTAATGCCTTCTGTTTTCCCGCATTTCCTAAAATCAGGAACTCCACTTTCCGAAACATCATCTCCATAAAATTAGTTTGCGGACAGGCCCATCCGCAAAACAATCTTCCAAAAGCAGCAGTAAAGAGGATAATGAAGAACACAAAAGTGATCATCGTTAATCCGAATATAAAAAAATCTTGTGGCCAAAATACTTTCCCAAATAGGATAAACTTCGCATCAGGAATATTGAACAGAAATAATGGCCTATTATTGATCTGTACAAATGGAAGTCCAAAGAACACAACAAAATATAACCAACTCAGAATGCTTCTGATTCTATAAAACTTTCCTTTTGGTTGGTAAGCGAAAATCCAATTCCGATTTCCGCTTTCGTCTACTGTTGCTAATCTATCTCTAAATGATTCCGTTATGGGTTCATTGCGGTGTTGTATCTCACTCATTCTTTTTATTTAGTAACAACTTCTTCCGTTTCTACCTATACCTTCTATGAATCTCTTAAAGCTTTGCTTTTGTAGAATCCCCTGTTAGAGTAGTAGCCGTTCCTTTTTCTTCCCAAATAGTTCCTTGTGGCGCTTTTGGATTTGCAGACTTCGTTCCACCCAAAGATTTTACATAACTAGCTATCTGAGCAAGTTGCAAAGGAGAATAATCATCTTTCCAACTCTTCATTCCCTTTTCAGGCCAACCGTATTTAAGGGTCTTGAAAATGTCTTTGATACCACCTCCATGAATCCAATAATTATCTGTAAGATTTGGTCCTACAGAACCACCACCATCAGCTAAGTGACAAGCCACACAAACTGTAGTAAATACTTTTTTGCCTTCATCCAGATTAGCAGTCCCACTTAAATAGGTTACTGTGTTTTCGTCAATTTTATTTGCAGACTTTTTTAGGTATTCTGCTTTATCTGTTGCCGCCTCTTCCATCGATATCGCTAGTTCTTCTTTACTTAAAGGAGCAGATTTTGCTACGTGGTAACGGTACAAATAAATTCCAGCAAAAATGATGGTTAAATAAAATCCGTATAACCACCAAGGTGGAAGTCGATTATCCAATTCTCTGATACCATCGTAATCATGTCCCAGGTCGATGGTTGATTCTTCTTGCATTGGACGGAAACTATTGATGTTATCCCACCACTTAAAAAATGAAGACGGCTTTGATTTTTTTTCAATTACTTCGGCTTCAGATACAACTGCCGCTTCATTAGATAATAATTTTTTAAGATTATAGAGTAATACTAATAAGATCAATAGCTCTAAACAAATTACAGAAATCATTGCATAGAATGAGCTTAAGCCTAAACCAGCAATAGTGGTATCGGCCGCTGAATCTGTTGCAGCTAAAGGAGCGTCTGCAGCAAACAATGCAGTACTCACAAAACAAAACAGCAAAATAACTATTGTCTTAGCCGCATTTGATTTTTTACGTTCATCTTTAAAACGTTGAAGATACACTTGGGCGGCCCCAAGAATGACGTTGGCCAAAAGACCAATGGCTAATAATAATCCCACTATTATTACTAGCAGTACTTGTGCCAAAGGATTGGATAACTCCGAAGCTTTTGGAGGGCCAGCCGCAAATGCATCATTTGAACTAAAACCGATAGAAATCACGACTATCAGTATTTTAACCCAATAAGATATGGAAGAATATTTTTTAAACATATCAGTTGATTTAAGTTTTGTGCTTAATTGTCGAGAGGTAAATGATTAATTTTATCGAGTCCTCTTTTATCAGAAGTCATTACCCAGATTGTCATCACAACAAAAAAAGTAAAAAAAATAGTAAGCGAGGTTAGAGCGAAAATATCTACCCCCGTAATTTTTTCTAAATAATTAATGAATTTCATAAATCCTTTTATTATTATTATAAATAGCGATCGGGCTTTATAAAATCCAATCGCTATTTAGAATTAGTTAACCGCTGCTATTGTTGGTTTTGCTGCAGATTTGATATCAATACCTACGCGCTGTAAGTATGCAATCATTGCAACAATTTCTGCATCAGCAGGAGTAATTAATTTTTCAATTTTCAGATTGATGCGAATCAGGTTTGCTTGTGCCATCAAATCAGTATTCGCCACTTTATCATACCCTGCAGGATATGGAACACCAAGTGTTTGCATTGCTCTGATCTTAGCAGGAGTGATAGCAGTATCAATCTTATTCTCAAATAACCAAGTGTACGAAGGCATGATTGATCCAGGACTCATACTCTGCGGTTCTAGCATGTGGTTATAATGCCAACTGTCTGGATATTTACCTCCAATACGAGCCAGATCGGGACCTGTTCTTTTACTACCCCACTGAAATGGATGATCATAAACAAATTCTCCGGCTTTACTATATTCTCCATAACGGGCTACTTCATCACGGAATGGGCGAACCATTTGTGAGTGACACAAATAACAACCCTCACGGATATAAATATCTCTTCCCTGTAATTCTAATGGTGTATAAGGTTTAACAGATGCAATGGTTGGAATATTACTTTTAATAAGGAATGTTGGAACCAATTCAAGAATACCTCCAATCGCTACTAATATCAAACTAATGACCAACATCTGAATAGGTCTTGCTTCAATCCATCTGTGCCAATATTGTTTGCTATGAGTTTCTGTTTTGGTTAATGCCGGTGCTTCTGCAGCTTCATTAGCAATCAAACTTCCTGATTTTACAGTTTTAATTAAGTTATATACCATGATAAAAACGCCACTCAGATAAATTAAACCACCCACACTTCTGGTAACATACATTGGAATAATATGGGTTACTGTTTCAAGAAACTGAAATTTCAAAGTTCCTTCTTCAGTAAACTGCTTCCACATTAATGCCTGTGTAAATCCAGCCCAATACATTGGAATTGCATATAGGATAATACCGATAGTACCAATCCAAAAGTGTGTTGTAGCAAGCTTCTTAGAGTATAAAGCTGTATTGAATATTTTTGGAATAACCCAATAAAGAATTGCGAAGGTTAAGAAACCGTTCCATCCTAAAGCTCCAATATGAACGTGTGCAATAGTCCAATCTGTGAAGTGCGTAATAGCATTTACACTCTTCAAGCTTAACATTGGACCTTCGAAAGTTGACATACCATAACAAGTAATTGCAACCACCATAAATTTTAAAATAGGATCTTCTCTTACTTTATCCCATGCGCCACGTAAAGTAAATAACCCATTCAACATACCACCCCAAGACGGAGCGATCAGCATGATGCTAAATACCGTACCTAAACTTTGAGCCCAATCAGGTAATGCGGTATATAGTAAGTGGTGAGGGCCAGCCCATATGTATAAGAATATCAAAGCCCAAAAGTGAATGATTGATAAACGATAACTATAAACAGGCCTATTGGCAGCCTTAGGTAAGAAATAATACATAATACCTAAGTAAGGAGTAGTAAGAAAGAATGCCACCGCATTATGTCCATACCACCATTGTACTAATGCATCTTGTACCCCTGCATAAAAACTATAACTTTTTAGCCAGCTAAAAGGCAATTCAAAAGAGTTCACAACGTGAAGCATGGTAACAGTAATCCATGTTGCGATATAAAACCATATTGCAACATACAAATGACTTTCTCTGCGCTTAAGGATG
>JAYUFN010000393.1:0-8938 GCA_043738705.1 Bacteroidota bacterium | reverse complement strand
AATAATACAGTTCCATTTTTCGGAAGCAAATTTTTCGGCGATGGCTTTTCCGAAACCTGATGTGGCTCCAGTAATTAGAATTATTTTTTGCATGATGCGATTTTTGTGAAGGTGCAAATATACAAACATTGTGACCTGTTTGCACTGGGTTTATCTGATTAAAACTATGGTTCCTTTTCGATAGATTCTATTTCCAAGATAATCTGTTCCTTCGGTTGTATATACATAAGTACCAGGTGCTTGCGCAGCTCCTTTTAAAGTACCATCCCAGCCTTTACCCAATTGGGTTGTATAAAATACTTGGTTACCCCAACGATTATAAATACTAAAATAATTGAGTTGTATAATACCTACCGTAATTGGCTTTAGAATATCGTTTCTGCCATCTCCATCTGGCGTAAATGCAGTAGGCACAAATATCTCAGGTTGCGTCTTAAAAATTCGAACCGTAACCGCACTTGATGCATTGCAACCTCCAGCATCGTAGCCAATTACTTTATAAGTGATGCTATCTATGCCGCTAGTAAGAGTGGCAATTGGATTTGCAATTGTTGGGTTACTCAATCCAGTAGAAGGAGTCCACAAATAAGTAGTGGCGCCTACCGCATTTAGTTGTAATGGTTGATTGGCAACTATCGAAGTGTCTCTTCCTGCATATACATTAAATAGAGGCACAACTGTTACTTGAATGGTATTTGTAACAACTTTTAAACAGCCACTTGAATAGCTTGCTGTTAAAATATATTTTGTTGTTTTTGTTGGCCCAGCAGTTGGCGCAACACTAGTTGAATTGATTAATGAATTGGTGGGTGACCAACTAAAATTATCGCCTAATACAAATCCTTGCAACATTACTCGAGAACCATAACAGATAATGGTATCTGCACCAAGTAAGGCTAGTGGATAAGGAGATACTGCATAAAATACGGAGTCTCTGGCCTGACATTTACCTAGATTAGCAGTTACATAATATCGGGTGCTGACTAAGGGCTTTACTTGAGGGTTCTTATTATTTGCAACTGCTTCGCCCGTTGAACTTGCCCACCGGTAACTTAATGCCTGACTTGTAGGATTTAGCTTGAAACTATCTGTTTTACAAACGCCCGAATCGAGACCCGCTTTTACTGAAATATATTTTAATACATTAACCTGAACGGTGTCTTTATTAGTACAACCATTATCGTTGATGGTAACAATATAACGCGTACTATCTCTCGGATAAACGAGTGGATTAGCAGTATTGGCATTTATGATACGAAGTTTATTAGCAGCGTTATCGGGTACCCAACTGATGAGCCCAGAACTTATAGTTGCATTCAGTTTCAGGGTATCGATACTGCAAATTAAAGTGTCTTTAAATGCAAGGTTTAAACTTGGTTTGTCAAGTATATTGATTGGTTTAGTAATGCTATCGATACAGCCCTTGCTATTTGTTACTAGCAATTGTGCCAGCACTGTTTGAACGGTAGCATATTTCCAAGCACTGTCTTTACTAGTAGCAGTATCCGCTAGGGTACTGAGGTCTCCAAAATTCCAACGCCAACTATCAACTACTCCCCATTTAGTAGTAGAATTATCAAGGAATTTATAAGCATTTAAAAAGCAATTTCCGGTAACAGTAAAGTCCGGAAAAAAGCCGGGAAATATTTTTACTAATGAACTTGCAGAATCTTTACATCCTCCACTGCTGGTTACAACTAATTTTATCGGAAAAATGCCCGTATCGCTATAGTTATGTGTTGGCGTTGGGGATGTAGAACTGTTGGTTGCGAGTACTTTAGGGTCACCAAATGTCCACAGATAGCTAGCTACATTTGAACTGTTAGACTCGTTTTGAAATGTTAAGCTGTATCCATTACAAGTAATATACCCTGGCTTTAAATTTGCTGCCGACAAAGAACAATCAGCTACTGTAATATGAATTTCTTTTTTGGTACTGCCTATCAAAACACCATTTCGGTATTCCAGCGCACAAACTGCAATTACATAGTCGCCGATACTATTGGGCGCGATTCCAGAAATAATACCAGTATTGCGATCGATCACAACGGTTGACCCCAAGGGTTGTACCCCACTAAATCCTGAGCTGTAGCTGACTGAATTATAAGGCGGTGCTGATGGGGGATTTGGTTGCGGATTTCCGGTGCCCCCTCCAATTGAGCCATCACAAAAAACATACAATAAAGCGTCACCATCTTTATCTGTTGCACTAAAGTCGAAAGTGAAACTAGAATTATGACAAACGATGGCCGTATCTTTTTGTGTAAATACCGGACTACTATTGATATGATAGTCAACAGAACTGATGATACCTGGAATGTTATTGCTATAAGTAACTCCAATAGAATTTGAATTGCCACCCACATTTACGATGCCCGAAATTCTACAACAACGTTGTACTGCCAATGTATAGCCGTTAGTATTATTTGGCAACTCTGCCATTTGAACATAGCTATCAATAAAATAACAAACCTTGCCGATTGGTGGATTGTTTAAACAGGCATTAAAACTGGTTTTATTTGGATTGTCAGAACTGCTAAGTGGAACTGTGTAGGCGTGCACTTCTGCTCCGGTAAGGGCATCAAAGGCTGAGAGATAAATGTTCTGATCTCGTTGGTTACCTACTGAACCACAATCAAGATACTGTTTTACTGTAATTCGATAAAGTGATGTATTTGGAGCTGAACCTACGCCTATATATTCGTACTGTATCCAACCTCCTTTTAAATGATTGGCAAAACTGTTGAAGATTAAAAAACTGAAGAGCAATAAAAGACCAAGCTTTTTCAATTGGACACACTGAAAAGTTTTGTGTGCAAAGGCACTTAAATTTAAATGGATTTCTGACTGCTTCATGTTCCGCTATGAATGTACAAATTGTTCCCCCAAGTTAATTAAGTTGCTATTTTTTTAACTTGGCTGCAACAGGTTTATCAAGAGGTAAACAATAATTTTTTGTTGCCACAATAAGCTGACATTCTTATCGAATTAAAACGCTGGTACCCTTTCTATAAACCCTTTTTCCAAGATAGTCGATGCCTTCTGTAATAAAAACATACACACCACTAGGCGCTTTGCCGCCATATTGTGTGCCATCCCATCCTTTTCCTATTTCGGATGTACTGTATATTAATTGCCCCCAACGATTGTAAATATTGAAATAGGATAGCTGTGAAATACCAATTGGAATGGGCTTTAGCAGATCATTCTTATTATCGGCATTGGGCGTAAATGCGGTTGGAACAAAAATTTCTGGCCCCGACTTATACTGTTTTACTTTTATTTCGGCGCTGTTCATACAACCCGCTCCCCCTATTACCACTACCTTGTATTTGATAGAATCGATGGAAGGATCTAAGAGCGTAATTGGATTTGCAATAGTTGGATTACTAAGCCCCGTAGCCGGACTCCAATGATAACTAATTCCTCCTGTAGCATTCAATTGTAGGGGTTGGTTGACAACTATAGAAGTGTCGTTGCCCGCATTGGCAATAATGGGCGGAATAATCGAAACCAATACCGTATCAATTGCCAATTTGTTACAACCCAAAGTATCAGATACCGTTAAAATATATGCTGTTGTTTTATAGGGACCGGCAGTAGGATGTAAAGTATTAGTATTTAATAAACTAGAAGAAGTGTTCCACTTAAATACACTTCCTAAAATAGTTGCATTTAGTATTATTCTGTTTCCAAAACAAATACTCGTGTCCTGTCCTGCATTTGCAATTGGATAGGGTGCTACTTTGATGAGTACAGAATCTTGGGCAGTACATTTTCCTAAGTTGGCTAAAACCGTATAACGAGTGGTTTGTGTGGGATTTACTAATGGATATTTATCGTTAGGTAATTGCTCGCCTGTTGAAGTAGTCCAACGATAACTCAATGCCTCACTAATCGGATTTAAATGAATTGAATCTGTTCTACAAATACTAGAATCAAATCCCAATTTTACAGTGATAAAAGAAACCACATGCACTACTAAGGAATCGCTTGCGATACATCCATGATCATTTATATTCACAAAATATTTTGTGGTTGTTTTTGGAAATACTTGTGGACTTGCTGAGCTTGCATTTATGATATTCGAGTTTGGACTCCAAGAAAAAATTCCAATCCCTTCTACGCCTAATAACAGGGTGTCAATACTGCAGATTAAGGTATCTTTAAATAGGAGTTTTAAAACAGGTTGACTTCGTACAACTAATGTTTGTAGGGTACTATCGATACAGCCTTTACTACTCTCTACAACTAATTGTATCACTCTTGTAGCGGGTGTATTGTATTTGTAAGTAAACTGTTGCAAAGTGGATGTGTTTGTGGTGATGGTTTTATCACCTAGATTCCAAAGTCGGCGACTAATATAGCCATATACAGTTGTACTGCTATCAGTAAATTGATAAGGCCTCTGTACACAACTTCCCACTATTTTCATTTTTGGAAAAAAACCGGGATATACCAAAACGATGCTGCTATCAATTCCAATACATCCTCTGGGTCCGGTAACTTGCAGCTTTGCTTTGTAGCGCCCAGTATCGGCATATTTGTGATCTACATAGGACTTAGTTGAAAAATTATCTGGGGCATTGGGAGATCCAAAATCCCAGAAATAAGAGGTGATTCCAGAACTGGTATTTAGATTTTCAAAATGTACCGTCAGGCTATCGCACTGAATAATTTTTTTAGGTAATTCAGCTGCAATGAGATCACAATCTTGCACTTTTAAAATAAAATCTTTCCGGTGTGTGGAAAATGGAGTTCCTTTTCTCCACTCTGTAATACAAACATTAACCACATAGCTTCCTGCCGAAGGTGCGGTGCCACTGATGATACCGGTGGCTGGATTAATTAACACATTGGGACCCAAGGGAGTTGAACCGGAAAATGGGGCATAATACACGAGCGGCGTTAATGAAAGTAGGTCGGCCGGCGGGGCATTATTACTAAGGGAGGGCGCGCCAAAAGCTTCGCAAAAACTATAGGACAATGAATCATTATCCGCATCATTTGCTCCAAAGTCGAGTATAAATTTTTTACTCGTGCATACCAATGCAGTATCCCTGATATTAAATTGAGGACTACTATTATGACCTATTGCCAAATCCCTAGTTCCCGGGATCTGCGTAGTATAATTACTTCCAATATTTCTTGCAGAACCCAAACTGGTAATACCATCTACCCTGCAACATCCAGTTCTGGAAAGGGTATAGCCGTTTGCATTATCAGCTAATTCTACTTTACTGGTATAAATAGCAATTTGGTAACAAACTATAGGTGATCCGGTTAAACAAGGAAATGATTGCGTGTTAAGTTGGATAGTCCTAACAGGTCCTTCCAGCTTTAAAGGGAGGGGCATTTTTAGTGCATCATTCTCATAAATACCTACCGTTACATTTTCGTCTTCCAAAAGGGGGCCGGTAGATTGGCAATCTCTAAACAATCTCAAACTAATTTTATAAACGCTGGTGTTAGGAAAATTGCTTGGTCCAATGTATTGGTAAAATAGTTCCCCCCCTGCTATATGACGGGCTATAACAGTGGTACAAAAATTTAAAAATAAAATGATCAGGAGGAGCTTCCTCATTCATTTTTTTTATTACTGTAAAAGGATGAATTCTAAAAGATATTGGTTCATTTGTTCAGAAGCTTCCCACATCCCCATATGCCCTACAGCTTCCAAGATATGAATATGCGCAATGGAAGGTAAGTGGACTTGTGTTAAAAGATCGTTCAATGGAGCAGCAATATCCTCTGTGCCAATAACGAATAATACTGGTAAATGGTTGTCTTTTAAGACATTTGTTTTATCGGTTCTTAGCATCATAGCCCGATAGTATTGTTGGCAGGCTTTGGTATTAAATTTTAAACTTTCTTCAATGAGGGTTGCTATCATTTCGGGGTGCTCTTTCTTGAAAGTGGATCCGAATAAATTAGGGATGGTATTTTTTAAGAATGGGGCTGCACCATATTGTTCCATCAACGCAATTCCTTTTAATCTGTTTTCTTTTTTTTCGGAAGTATCGGCAAATGCACTTGAGTGAACTAATCCAAATGAGTTTAATTTTTTAGGATACTTTTCTGCATAAGCTAGGGTAATATACCCACCCATGCTATGTCCTAGCATGCAACAACTTATAATATTTTCATGTTTTAATAGGGCATCGATTAGATCTGCATAATCCGCAATTAAAATCGATTTATTGTTATCGCTGGTTGAATCAATTGGAGATAATAGGGTGGATTTTCCTGAACCTGGTAAGTCGGGAACTATCAATAAACAATGCGTTTGTAAAAAAATAATTTGTTGATCCCAGATATGACTATCCTCGCCGAAACCATGAATTAATACAACAGGATTGCCTGCTCCAATAATGCGATAGGAAATAGGAGTTGATCGATATGAAAATGATTTTTGCAATGCATTAAATTAAATTCTTTTGACGCATTATCAAAAACAAATTCCAACCAAGTATTAAAATGGCGATCACTCCGGCTATTTTGTATAACCAATCACCAAATCGAACATAGAAAGTTATTTCTTCTGAAATAGGTATTGGATATTTTAAAAATGCAGGTTTGTTCCAGTCCTGTGTTTGAATAATATTTCCTTTGTCGTCGATCACAGCTGATATGCCGGTATTAGCACTTCTGGCAACCCACCTTCTGGTTTCAATTGCGCGTAGCCTAGCATATTCAAGGTGTTGCTTGTGCCCCGGCGTATTGCCCCACCAGCCATCGTTTGTGATGATAGTAAGAACATTTGCCCCTTTTGCAACATAGCTTGAAACGTACTCCCCATAAATACTTTCGTAGCAAATGATTGGAGCTGCGAAATAGGGGTTGTTCTCGGAATGAAAAATAGACGAAGCATCTGATCTCCCATAGCTGCCTGAACTACCACCAAATTTTTCAAAAACGGGCCCCATGAATTTTAGAAAGGTAGGTAAAGATTCTACTCCTGGAACTAGCTTACTTTTATTATAAAATACTAGTTTCTGATTTGCTTTGATTAAAACTGCTGCATTAAATGCGTCAACAAATGTACCGTCCTCTCTTTGCTTTGCAGTAGCTGATGCGTCTGCATTTGCATAAGCTTTTAAGGTTTCGATACCAGAAATTAAACTAATATCCGGATGCCTATTTACAAATTCGAAAACAGGTTTATATAAAATATTGTCACGCACATTCGATTGCCATTCCACCACACTCATAGCTGTTTCGGGCCATACTACTAGTTTAGTTGCAGAATCAATTTGTTGTTCTGATAAATTGATTAAGATATCGATTTGTTTCGCCGCATTTGAAGATTCGAATTTTTTAAAGGGATCGATATTGGGTTGTACAATAATAATATTACTGGTGGCAGGTTTATTAAATGTGTGTTGCAGATAGTAAAACAAATTAAAAAACGAACTGAGTAAAGGGAAAATTAATAGTACGATGCTTCTCAAAAGTATTTTACTCAGTAGTTCCTTATTTCTGATCGAAACGATTAATTCGTAAATCAGAATATTGGTAACAATAATCCATAAAGTTCCTCCACTTACGCCGGTGAATTCATACCATTGAATCCATTCTGGATGTGATGCAAAAACATTGCCCAGTGTTAACCAAGGCCAGCTCAACTGCCAGTTCAAATGAATGTATTCAAATAACATCCAAAATACTACTAAAGCCACATAGCCAAAGGTTTTACCGGATCTTTTTTTTACTGCAAAAAAACCAATCCATGGTAAGCACATCATTAAGCTATTAGCAATGATTGCAGCAATACTTCCTACATCGGTCGAATTCCAGATCCACCAAGTTGTGCTTGCATTCCAAATCAATAATGCCAGAAAAACATGCCAGAAATAATTTGTTTTTTTATTACTGAATTCTGCAATAAATAAAAGTGGACAAAATCCAAAAAATATCAACGGAGTAAGAGGTGAAACAGGCCATGCTGCAAACAGGAGTATTCCTGAAAGAAAACTCCATCCAATACTGATCGATTTTTTCAAGAATCTAAATTTTTATCTGCGGAAGTTCGGAAAAAAAATCACTGAAACTCCAGTTTTTTAGATGAAGTTTCTGTGATAATATTTTATTTTTTACTATAGTTAGGTGCCTCTTTTGTTACATCTACATCGTGCGCATGACTTTCTCTCATACCCGCGTTACTAATTTTTACAAAAGTTGCATTTTGAAGTTCTTTAATATTCTTTGCACCGCAATAGCCCATCCCTGCTCTTAAGCCTCCTACATATTGATAAACTATTTCACTCAGATTGCCTTTGAATGCTACGCGACCTTCAATTCCTTCTGGTACATATTTTTTAATATCGTCTTCTACATCCTGAAAATATCTATCACCACTGCCCTGACTCATTGCACCCAGACTTCCCATACCCCGATATTCTTTGAATTTTCTTCCTTCATAAATGATAGTCTCTCCAGGACTTTCTTCCACACCTGCAAAAACACTTCCCATCATTACAATATTTGCTCCGGCGGCCAACGCTTTTACCATATCGCCCGTATAACGGATACCGCCATCTGCAATTACCGGAATGCCTTTTGCTTTTAATGCTTTACTAGCTTCCATAATTGCGGTAAGTTGCGGTACACCGGCACCTGCAACAATTCTTGTTGTGCAAATCGAACCTGGTCCAATACCCACTTTTACACAATCAGCGCCTGCAGCAGCCAGTGCTAAAGCGCCTTCGGCAGTACCCACATTACCTGCTATAATTTGTAATTTCTTGAAATTTTTACGCAAACTTTTTAATGCTTCAATCACTCCCTTGCTATGGCCGTGCGCACTATCAAGTGTAACAACGTCAACCCCCACTGTTTGTAAAGCGGCAGCTCTGTCAAGTAAATCTCTCGTGATGCCAAGTGCAGCACCCACTATTAAACGACCTAATCCATCTTTACCTGCATTTGGATAATTACG
>JAYUFN010000392.1:0-3232 GCA_043738705.1 Bacteroidota bacterium | reverse complement strand
ATTATCTCAAGATTCCAATTCAGACTTTGAAAGTGGGCGCATTAGGAACACACAATTGTTTAGGTTTAGCAAAAGCCAAAGGTGCACGCATGCTTGTTGCATCCACTAGTGAAGTGTATGGAGATCCAATGGTACATCCGCAAACAGAAGAATATTGGGGGAATGTAAATCCAGTTGGTCCAAGAGGTGTTTATGATGAAGCTAAACGTTTTATGGAATCTATCACTAGGGCTTACTATACTTTCCATGGTGTTGAAACTAGAATTATTCGAATCTTCAATACCTATGGACCAAGAATGAGACTCAATGATGGTAGAGCATTGCCAGCCTTTATTGGGCAGGCTTTGAGAGGGGAAGACCTTACCGTTTTTGGTGATGGTAGTCAAACGCGTTCTTTTTGTTATGTAGATGATTTGGTGGAAGGAATTTATAGGTTGTTGATGAGCGATTATACTATGCCAGTAAATATTGGAAATCCGAATGAAATTTCTCTGAAAGATTTTGCAGAAGAGGTTTTGAAATTGACAGGATCTTCAGTTAAAATTATTTACAAGGATCTTCCTATTGACGATCCTAAGCAGCGGAAGCCAGATATTACAAAAGCAAAAACTTTATTGGGTTGGGAACCAAAAGTTGAAAGGGCAGAGGGGTTGAAAAAAACTTATGAGTATTTCAAGTCGTTGCCCATAGAAGAGTGGTCAAAACAACCTAAGGAATTTGTAAGCAATAAATAAATCTAAAGATTAAAATAATGTATAGGGCCAATCATCGGAGATCCGAAATTGAGCCCTTTTTTATTGAGTTTTAAAAATTTAATTATGACAAAGCCATTGGTGATAGTTACTGGAAAGAACGGACAATTAGGTTGGGAAATTTTACAATTGTCTGAAACATTAGTGCAATCTTTTAATTTTTTATTTACCGGCCGAGATGAACTTGATTTATCAAAGCCCGAAACAATTCCTGCTTTTTTTCAAAAAATAAAACCTGATTACTTTATAAATTGTGCAGCTTATACCGCAGTTGATAAGGCAGAGCAGGAGAACGAACTGGCATATAAAACCAATGCAGAATCGGTTGGATTGATTGCTCAACATTGTGCTGCAATCAATGCCGTATTGATTACGATCTCTACTGATTATGTATTTGATGGAAATGGGAAAGAGCCCTATCAAACAAATACTAAAACAAATCCCATTAACTATTATGGGTACAGTAAATGGATGGGAGAGCAGCTTTCGTTAGCCAATTGCGCTAGAACAATTGTGATCCGAACTTCATGGGTGTATAGTACACATGGAAATAATTTTGTAAAGACCATGCTACGTTTAATGAGCGATCGTCCGGAATTAAAAGTTGTAAGTGATCAGATCGGCTCACCAACCTATGCAGCTGATCTGGCTGAAGCGATTTTGACAATCATTGATTCCATTCAAAATGGCAATGCTCATTACGGAATTTACCAGTTTAGTAATACGGGTGTTATTTCTTGGTATGAATTTGCAACGGCAATTGCGAAATTCGCTTCTAAAAATTGTAATGTATTACCGATCCTATCTTCATCTTATCCTACGCCAGCAAAGCGCCCAGGCTATTCTGTAATGGATTGCTCTGATATAGTGAACGATTATGAGATCGCATTAAAAGATTGGTCAAACAGTTTATCGAAATGTATCAAATTGCTTGATCGCTGAGTTTGAAATCGAAGAAATAAAATCTTAGAAATTATAGGCCCCAGCTCCTTCCGGTAGAAACACCATGGCAGCTGTTGCATTGCCCTGTTGAAATTGAAGTAGACATATACCTAGTAGTTGTTTTACCCTGAACTGCCGGATAGAGACCCGCTGTAAAATTCATTGCCTGACTAGTATAGAAGTTGCCCAAATTATCCCCAGAAATAGTAACCATTAATGTTCCTGTTGCATTCGGCCCGGTGTAAAACTTAATGGTCGCATTAGGGTATGCGGTGTTAGCTGAATTGTCATAAATAGTTCCTGCAGCAATAAACCAACCATCACCAGAACCGCCTTGCTTATGGCAGTTCATGCAGTTTTGGCCCATATTATGACTTCTACTTGTTCCAGCACTACTTGTAATAACAGATCCATTGCTACCTTCATTTATATCCTTTGTACAAGACTGAATCAAAACTATTATCATAAAGGCTGCTGAAATAAGAAAGGTAACTTTTAGTGTCTTGTTCATTTGAAGGCTTTTTGTTATAAAATTAGAGGACCACAATATTGCTGAATGCAACTTGTGTGCCTGTTTTTACAACAGACGATAAATGGTTCACAAAAAACCAAAAGGTTCTGTTAAAGCTGTTTAATTCTAGAAATTATTATTGTGCAATTCTAAAAGACTTGAAAAAAAGTAATGATGGTTTACTGAATTCTTGAATAGGGTCTATAAAAAAACCGCCGAAAAATTCAGCGGTTTCATTTTCTTAAGTTGCCCGACCTGAACTTTTTTCGAACTATTTATTAAATGATTTGAGGCTTTTAGCAACCATTGTCGATTGATTTACAGATATTTATGAATATATAGAATGGTATGAAGCTGAAAAAATCTGGTCAAAAAAAGTAATTGAAAGAGAGTAGACTGAACTTTTTTAAACTTTGTTTAAAAACTAAAAGGACTCTTTTTTAATGTGATTATGGACTATTATGAATGAGGTTTTGGTAAGAAGTTTTTAGTATTTTTAAAGCAAATGTTACCTAATGATACTGAAGCAAAATTAAAAATATCACTGTAGGAAATGTTATTGAAGGGAGCACAGATACTTGCACAGCGATCCGAAACTACCTTTTCAAAGACTTTCCAACAAGCACAACGGTTAAAACAGACTTCGAAAGTAAACTCCTCGTCTAAAAGAGCAGGCTCGTCTCTTAGAAATTTACAGTAAGAAAAATAATTTTCGGCTCACAACTTTGCCGGTTTATGACACATTTTAATATTACACCATGCAATTCTAAAACATGATGCAACGATGGAATGCTCATTTCATCTTTACGCTTCATCATAAACTATCATCACATCAAAATAAAATTCATCTGAAGAACTATTCACCTCTATAGTTACCTGAATAGGATAATCCTTCTTATAAGGTATTTTTTTCCACAGGATATCTGGTATTTTGATAGACTGACTTAATGAAAATACCGGCTGATAATAATGTGGGTTATTAAAAGAGGAGACAACATAGGGCTGAATTACTTTTACACCATTACTG
>JAYUFN010000391.1:0-8945 GCA_043738705.1 Bacteroidota bacterium | reverse complement strand
CTAATCATCAAGACCTTATCGACCGGAATAATCCGTTCCTTATTACCTTTTCCCAATACTTTTACTTGGTTATTCCCATAGTCGATCTGGGCTTCTTTTAACTGAATCAATTCAGACAAACGCATACCTGTTTGATAAAAGAGTAGCATCACCAGCCTTTCCGTTCTTCCCTTCCAATTATCAGGAAACTCAACATAGTCGAATAGTGTATGGATGTCTTTCTCTGCCACAAATACAGGTAATCTTTTTTTAGTTTTAGGCGATATGATCACCGTCATCGGACTTTTAGAGATCACTCCGGTTTTTAATTGGTATTTAAAAAAAGATTTTAGTGAGGAAATTTTTCGATTAATCGACTTAGCTTCGAGATTTTTTTTCCCTTTTATATAGGCAAGCCAATTCCGGATATGCATGGATGCGATATTGGCTATCTCCTTTGCATCAGTATCCTCTTTCTGAAGAAATGCGAAGAATTGCTCTAGATCTGTTTGATAGGCAATAATGGTATGTCGGGAATAGCGCTTCTCGAACTGTAGGTAATCTAAAAACGGCGATATTTGACCATATTCGGTTACAGGCATAAAAAAGTAGTCTAAAGATATAACCTTAGACTACTCTAAAATATTGTGATGAAGGAAAATTACCCTTCGATCTTTCCGCTTGCGATCTGCTGCTTATAGATTGCTTTCAAAATCTCACCACGACGTCTAACCGACGGCTTAATGAAGGCTTGACGCTCTCTCAATTGTAATAAAGCCTTAGATTTCTCGAATTTCTTCTTGTATTTCTTAAGTGCTTTGTCGATGTTTTCGCAGTCTTTTGAATCAATAATTAACATATATAATATACCTCCTCAGGCGTTTTTAGGAGCGCAAAGATACGTTTTGAATTTAATTTTCCAAATCAAAATAAAATCAATTTTTATTTTCTGATTTCAATTCATCTTGCCCAATTATCTTGCAGCTATGTTTACCGGAATTATTGAAACCACAGGAAAAATCGTTTCCATTGAGAAAAATGGGACCAATATTAGTTTTTGGGTAGAATCGGCTATTACAAAGGAGCTACAAGTAGACCAAAGCCTTAGCCATGAAGGGGTATGTCTTACCGTTGAAGCAATAGAAGGAAGCACCTATCGCGTTACCGCAATTGAAGAAACTTTGCGTAAGTCCAACCTGATTAGCTGGGAAAGTGGTAATACCATTAATTTAGAACGCTGTATGGTTATGAATGGAAGATTAGATGGGCATATTGTTCAAGGGCATGTAGACGCAACAGCTACCTGCACGCAGTACCAGGTTTTAGAAGGCAGCTGGGAATATCGCTTCGAGTTGCCGGAAGGATTCGGACATCTTTTAATTGAAAAGGGGAGCATCGCAGTTAATGGAACAAGCCTAACTTGTTTTAATATAGACAAAACCCATTTTAGTATTGCTATTATTCCTTTTACGTACGAACACACTAGTATTAATCAAGTAAAAGGAGGCAGTATTGTAAATATCGAATTCGATATTTTAGGCAAATATGTACAACGTTGGATGCAACTTAAAGGCTAGATTGTTTTTCCTTTAAGCGCTCCACTTACAGCCTTATCCATGGCCCTTTCTGCATATGGCCTAGATACTTCATTCAATTCTTCAATCTTAGTTTGTATCAGGTTCTTGTCATCCAATGTAACCGCAAACTGCAATGCCTGCATAGCTGCGGAAGTTTCTAATAATTCTTGTTGAGTAAGCAATGATTGATTTTTACCTATGAATTTTTCAGTAGCAATTAATATCTGTTCAGCTTCGGTTCTAGCTTCTACTAGTGCTCTAGTTTGTATATCGGCTTTAGCATGTGTGATACTATCCATTAACATAGCTTCCACCTCTTCATCCGTCAAACCATATTGTGGTTTCACTTCAATCGCTTGCTCCACACCACTTCTCAATTCTTTTGCTTTTACAATTAAAATGCCATCCGCATCAATCAAAAATAAAACCTCCACTTTAGGTAAACCTGCCGGCATTCCTGGAATACCAGTAAGATTAAATTCGGCCAATTTCCGATTATCCTTTACCATATCCCTTTCGCCTTGAAAAACAGAAATTCGCATACTGCCTTGTCCGTCTCTATGTGTGGTATATTGCCGACCAATACTTGTAGGAATTTTTGAATTTCTTGGAATCAATACATCCATCAGTCCACCCATTGTTTCAATCCCTAAGCTCAGTGGAGTAATATCAAGTAATAAAAAGTCTTTATTATTTCCTGCTAAAATATCAGCCTGAATTGCGGCACCTAATGCTACCACTTCATCTGGATTTACTGAATCATTCACAGGCTTACCGAAAAATGCGCTCACGGCATTTTTTACTGCTGGCACCCTAGTACTTCCACCTACCATTACAACGGTGGAAATATCGTCAACACTCAGTTTCGCATCCCTTATAACGCGCTCACAACATTCGATGGTTCTAACAACTAAAGGTTGTATCAACTGTTCAAAAATTGTTTTTGTAATACTTAATACTTCTCCATTCCAATCAGTTGAAAAACGATCGTGATTGCTCAAATGTTTTTTTGCTTCTTCTGCTTTTAGTCTTAACCCTTGCACTAATGATTTATGATCTTTCAGTTCCTCAATAGTAATGCCCGCATGGTCTAACCAGTATTGCATGATAGCCCTATCAAAATCATCACCTCCTAAATAAGTATCCCCATTTGTACTCAACACTTCAAAAATACCGTTGCTGATATGCAGAACCGAAATATCAAAAGTACCGCCGCCTAAGTCAAAAACAGCAATCGTTTTTTCTTCCTCTATATTCATTCCAAAACCGTAAGCGAGGCTTGCTGCTGTTGGCTCATTTACGATTCTCAATACATCCAACCCTGCCAGCTTTCCAGCATCTCTTGTTGCTTGACGCTGTGCATCATTGAAATATGCAGGAACGGTAATTACCGCTTTTGTAACAGGCGTTTTTAAAATATGTTCTGCCCGTTGCTTTAACTCTTTAAGAATAAAAGAAGATAATTCGATGGGCGAAAAAAACTGGTTGCCCACTTGCACTTTCACAAGCCTATCCGTGTCATCATCAATTACTTTATAAGCAAAGAAGCCAGCATTTTCCTTAATATCATGATAACTTTTTCCCATCAATCGCTTAGCGCTGAAAATAGTATTTTGTGGATCAATCTCTAAAAAAGTTCTTGCACCTTCACCAACCGTAGGATTTCCGAATTCATCAAAGTGTACGATACTAGGAACCAGGCTACTAGTATTAAATTCGCGAAGTGCAACTGGCTGTTTAGTTTCAGGATGAATAATAGCTACCAAACTATTGGTTGTGCCTAGGTCGATACCTACAATCATTTCAGCCTGTTGCAAACTTCCAGTTGCAATATTAATAGCAATTTTTGCCATATTGGGATCTAATTACGAATGGTTTTATGGAATGAGATTCTTATAAGCAGCAAATGTAAAACATTGGGCCCTGTGTAGGTTGCGATTTCAGGAATGAATCACTCGTTATTGAAAATTAATTTTCAATAACGAGTGTGCTACTTCCGAAGTCGTGCAGCGGTTTGCCCCAAATAGCATTAAATAAGAAATCAATAATAATCAAACGTAGCGCAGTTCTCAGCAATACACGTGCAAGAGAAGGGGAATTTCCCTGCAGATCTACAACCTTGGTGCCTGTGAGCCATTTGGCAGGAGTTTTTGCAAATAAAGTTTCAAAAAAAGCGTAATAAAGGAACAGATCTAAAGCAATAAACCACCAAAAATTAATCGGTTTATAATGCCAGTAAATCACATAAAAATTCCAAAATCGGAAAGTAAAAAAACTTAGCCAAAATATCAGGAATCCATCCACCATAAAATTTAATATCCTCGTTCCATCTCCAACTTTTTTCATATAAGATTTTATCTAGCACAAAAATATCGGCTTTAGTTCATTAAATTTCAATAGTCAACCAATTGAAGTAATTACTTTTGCGCAAATTCATGGAGATGCATTTAATCGAAGATTTACAATGGAGGGGAATGATTCAAGATATCATGCCCGGAACAAAAGAACTATTACAAAAAGAAATGGTATCTGGATATATCGGATTTGATCCTACTTCTGATAGTTTACATATAGGCAGTTTGGTGCCCATTTTATTATTGGTACACCTTCAAAGAGCTGGGCATAAACCTTTTGCATTGGTAGGTGGCGCAACCGGTATGGTAGGCGATCCAAGCGGGAAAAGTGAAGAGCGAAATTTATTGAGTGAAGAAACTCTGCAATTCAATCAAGATGGGGTTCGCAGACAATTATCTAAATTTTTAGATTTCAATTCAAGCTCACCGAATGCAGCTGAATTAGTAAACAATTATGATTGGTTCAAAGACTTCAGTTTTTTAAATTTTATTCGTGATGTGGGCAAACATATTACAGTAAACTACATGATGGCTAAAGACAGTCTGAAGAAGCGTTTGGAGGGAGGAACAGGTATGAGTTTCACAGAGTTTACTTATCAATTGGTTCAGGGTTATGATTTTTATTGGCTCTACCAAAACCGCAAATGTAAACTACAGATGGGCGGCAGCGATCAGTGGGGCAATATTGTTACAGGCACTGAATTGATCCGCCGAAAAACTGGAGGGGAAGCTTTTGCCTTTACCTGTCCTCTTATTACTAAAGCAGATGGGGGAAAATTTGGTAAAACCGAGAAAGGAAATGTGTGGTTGGATCCTAAAAAAACATCGCCATATCAATTCTATCAATTCTGGTTAAACGCAAGTGATGAAGATGCAAAGAAATGGATCAAAATATTTACGATGTTACCAAAAGAAGAAATAGAAAATCTTCTTGAGAAACAAAAAGCTGCACCACCTGAAAGGGCCTTACAAAAAAAACTTGCAGAAGAATTAACTTGTTTCGTGCATAGCCGTGCTGATTATGAATTTGTTCTGAAAGCATCTGATATTCTTTTTGGAAATGCAACTACTGAAATTTTACAAAGCTTAAGTGAAGATCAATTATTACAAGTGATGGAAGGTGTACCAACTATTGAAATATCAAAAACTGCTATTCAAGAAGGATATGATATCGTTTCTTTTTTGGCGGAAACACAAATCTTCCCAAGCAAAGGCGAAGCACGAAAGATGCTCCAAGCTGGAGGTTTGAGCATAAATAAGTCAAAAATTTTAATTGAAAAAACTCAAATTGATTCGAGTGATCTTTTGAAAGAAAAATATCTTTTAATTCAAAAGGGAAAGAAGAATTATTATTTGGTTATAGTAGTTTAAATGATTTTAGTTTGGTGTTTTATTTTATGTGTTTTTTATCTTTGAGACAGAGGCACACATCTCTATTTTACAGCCTTTATTTCTTTCCAAACAGCTTCTGCTACAAACTGCTGACCGGTTGCGTTTAAATGTACACCGTCTACGGTGAGTACCCCCTTGTCTTTGTTATCTGGGTTATGTTTTAAATTATATACGAGTAATTCCGAACGAAGGTTTACTAGAGGCAGCTGATTTTGCGCAGCAAACGATTTAATCCAATTACAATATCGATTCAAGTCGCCATCCTGTTGATTAGAATGATCAGTTCTTTCTCCAATAGCTGCTGGCGTGCAAAGGATGATCTTACTACCTCCAGCCTGAATTTTTTTAACAATCGCCTCATAAAATTTCCCGAACTTATCATAGTCTGTCCCAGTTCCAGAGCTCATTTTATGCCAAACATCATTTACTCCAATATAAATAACAACGATATCTGGACTCTTCTGCAGCACATCTGCTTCTAGACGCAGATAGAGATCATAAACTTTATTGCCACTAATACCTGCCCCAATTAACTCATAATTATTCGAGAGTCCTTCTTTTTGAATCAACGTATCTATTAACCGAATATATCCTCCAGCATTAATGCCTGCTTGGGTAATAGAATCACCAAAGAATAAAATTTTTTTCTTTCTATCATATTTGTACGACATCAAAATCATTGCAAATACAAAAAGGGCTAATAAAATCAGTTTGTTTGTCATGGCATTTTTTTTATCGTATAACTTTCAAGCAATAAATATAATTTTAAAAAAGTATTGAGCAAGACTGTTTAAACTATTTATACATTGAAAGGAGACTATATTTTGACTAGTTTTATGAATACAGGAAGGAATTAAACTAGAATTTCTTTAAAAAATTTGGAACAATTGGGGCACAACCCTATTTTTGCAGCCCATTCTGTTAGATTGGAACGGATTGCCTGATAGTATAATGGTAGTACAACTGTTTTTGGTACAGTCTGTCTTGGTTCGAATCCAGGTCGGGCAACAAAAAAAGAAGGAGAAGTAAATTACTTTTCCTTCTTTTTTTACCCATATACCTCATAACTGCTGGAATTTTGGTTAATTTTTATCCTTTTTAACAAGTTTTGATAGATGGTTCGATAATTCGCTTGGTTACCCCAGAGCGATTCGAACCAAAAAATTACATCCATAAGAATTCATTCTTACAGTTACCCTGTAAAATCAACTGCAATTGAACGGCATCGATATTGGCAGAACTACTGTTGGCTGCAATAGTGGGAAGTTCATACACGCCTTTTTCTAATCGCTTATAGTAAATGGCTAGGCCATCACCTTCCCAGGTAAGCAGCTTTATTTGATTGCGTTTTTTGTTTACAAAAATATACACACCACCCTGTAACACATTGGAAGTGCAGTGTTGGTTTATCAAACCGCAGAGTGCATCAAAGCTCTTCCTCATATCGGCTGCACCATTATACCAGTAGTAAACAGTGGAACTATTTAGGTGAAGCATGATCAGGCTAGTAATAACTGCTTCACAAAATCTATGGATTGCTTTGTTAGTGGTATCTGGACCTTTATACCACTAGCCCCAATAATGGTTATCTGTTCTTTGCTAACTGCGGATACAACCTTCACCGGCAGAAAAGATCCGACATCAGTTTTATTAACTTTAAGAACGCGAAGCCAATAACGAAAAACATGTTTAGCTATATTATTAACCATGCAGTAATCATGCTGCTTTAATCCACTTGACTGCCAATCAGCAATCATTACCTTCATCTGCTTATGTAGTTCTTTTCTGTTTTGCATATTTTATCTTTTTGAAAAACTCAAATGTTCTAACCAACTTTACAATATGGTATTGGTGGGAGGCTTACCGCGCGCCCAACATTTTGAATTAAATAAATTATTAGACTCATTTAAATGTTTCTAATAAGAAGCTAGTTGATTGTTATTCTGGGGAGGCGAAAATAGGATTCAGTAATAAAATAAATTATTGCGTTGAACTATTGTCGGGCAACTAACAAAGTGAAATTAGTGGAACTTTTTACAAAATAATAGGGTTAAAACACCCTATTTTAAATGAGGAAAATACCGAATTTTGTACAATAATCAATAATATAATGTGTTTTATTTTTTAATATAAATATATCTCTCATAATACCAAGAGGCTAAAATAAAATCCTATTTTCATTTTTCACTTATGGCAAATTCCTCTCCCTTTTAATCCCCTTCACCTAATGACGAAAAATATTTTCGTTTTCGACACAATGTAAAATTAGTGTCGAATTACTGGCTATTTGCGAATCAGTTCCGTATATAATCGTTCCAAATCGTATCATTTTATATTTTGTACTTCGAATTAAAATCGTAGCTTAGCGTTCCAAATCGTATCAGTTACTATATGTCGAACACAATTTATACCTTTTCTTTCTCTCCAAACTGGATGCAGTTGACAAATGAGATTAGTCAATTAGATCGGTTTGATGCCTCATGGACAGCAATAGAGAAAAGAGAAAGACAAACGCTGAAGCAATTAAAATCAATCGCTACAGTTCGCAGTGTGGGGGCATCTACCCGTATTGAAGG
The DNA here is from genome assembly GCA_043738705.1 of Bacteroidota bacterium. Taxonomy (GTDB): domain Bacteria; phylum Bacteroidota; class Bacteroidia; order Chitinophagales; family Chitinophagaceae; genus Sediminibacterium. The sequence goes on along the minus strand of JAYUFN010000391.1, from coordinate 1,067 downwards.
CTCTAAAATGACTGATGATGAAGTGCTAGTATTGATCAACAACCTTGCTATTTCAAAATTAGAAGAAAGAGACCAACAGGAAGTAGCCGGTTATTTTGAAACGCTGGAACTGATTTCCGAATCGTTCAGGGATATAGAAATAACGGAAAATAACCTGAAGCACCTGCACAATACATTGATGAAGTATAGTGAAAAAGATGCCTGGCACAAAGGAAATTATAAGCAACATAGTAATTTGGTAGAAGCAGCAAATCCAGATGGCTCAAAGCATGTAGTTTTTAAAACAATAGAACCGGGCTATGCTACTGAAGATGCCATGGGGAAATTGTTAGCATGGTATAAATCAGATATTCAAACTTTGTCATTGATAAAGGCTGCCATATTTGTTTATGACTTTTTAAGTATTCATCCATTCCAGGATGGTAACGGAAGATTAAGTCGCTTACTTGCAACGTTGCTTTTGCTCAAGCATGGCTATTCATGGGTGCAGTATGTAAGTTTTGAACATGAGATTGAAAACCGAAAGTCTGACTACTATAAAATTTTAATGCAGTGCCAACGGCAGCGTCCTGGTGAAGATGTTTATCCATGGGTATTATTTTTTTTAGATTGCCTGAAGAATATTCAAAGCCAATTGATGGCGAAATTAGAAGTACAAACAAAAAGTAGTAAGCTGTCGGTAAGAGAGAAAAAAATATATTCATTTATTGAAAATCATCCGGGTTCTAAATCAGGTGAAATAGCAGAAAAATTAAGTATCCCTTTACCAACTGTGAAAAGAATACTTACCGAGATGGTTAAAAATAAAATGCTAGCAATTTTTGGAGCTGGGGCAAGTACCAATTACAGCATTGAAGGAACAGCATCTATAAAAAAAGATGCCGCTATGCGTTTTACAAACACAGAAAGAAAAAAAGAAATTTTATTGCTCAATCAGGGATCGTTCATTGAAATTAAAAAGATCCTACTTACCCCTTTATTCACTTGGTCGCATCCTGATGAATGGAGTTCCCAATTAGTAAAGAATGGGTTGATGATAACCATTACCTGCATCAACAGTAATGGTG
>JAYUFN010000390.1:0-3246 GCA_043738705.1 Bacteroidota bacterium | reverse complement strand
TACTTTATTCAGGATACTCAGTTATACGCTTTTACCGTTTGCTATTTTTTTTGGATTTATGAACTTCTTCTTTATAGCAAGTGCATTTGCAAATCCTTCTATATTTTTTCTGGCTTTTTTAATCGCTGGTTTTTGTATTTATACTTTTTCAAATTTAATTTTTCTTACCAGACATATCGATACGGGCATCCATGCAAAGTCTAGCTTAAAAGATTGGATTAAAGTAAATGCCTATGCTACATTGATACTCGGATTTATGTTTTTAATAAATGCCTTGGGTATCTTCTTTATGCCAGAGGCCACACTAAGAACTACCATTTCCAAATTTCTTGATGAAGTACCTAATCTGCCACCTCAGATGAATGTATCCATCTTTATTAAAATATTGCGTGGTGTTTCTTATTTCCTATTTTTCTTTTCTATCTTAACTTTAGTACAAGTATTTATGAGTTTGAAATTGTTAAAACAATTTGCGCCTCTTTTTACAACTGAATCTGTTGAAAAATAAAAAGAAGGGTTAACAAAATTAAAATCTTAGCGTTTTTTTGTACTTTACCATGGTGAATCTACCACCTCCTCTAGCAGAACGAATAAGACCTGCAACACTTGATGATCTTGTGGGGCAAGAGCACTTAACAGGGCAAGGTTCTATCCTTAGAACAGCTATAGAAAATGGCAGAATACCCTCTATGATTTTATGGGGACCTCCGGGTGTAGGCAAAACTACTATCGCTAATATCATAGCGCATACCATGCAGCTACCCTATTTCCAATTAAGTGCAATAAGTAGTGGGGTGAAAGATATTAGAGAAATCATTGAAACAGCAAAAGAAAATGCAGGTGCCATCTTATTTATTGATGAGATACATCGTTTTAATAAAGGTCAACAAGATGCACTATTAGGTGCCGTTGAGAAGGGTACTATTACACTAATAGGTGCTACTACAGAAAACCCTTCTTTTGAAGTCAATAGTGCCCTATTGAGTAGGTGTCAAGTGTATGTATTAAAAGCCTTGAATAAGGATGACCTCATAAAATTATTACAACAGGCAATTAAGAAAGACAGCATCATTTCGAAGTTAATTATTTCGCTGAAAGAAACAGAAGCTATGATCCGGATCTCGGGCGGCGATGCAAGAAAATTACTGAATCTATTTGAATTAGTAATGCAATCGCTTCCTAAAAATACTTTGCAGTTTACAATTACAGATGATTTTGTAATACAAGTTGCGCAGAATAAAATTGCTTTATATGATAAGCAGGGCGAGCAACACTATGATATTATTTCTGCCTTTATCAAAAGCATGCGTGGCTCTGATCCTAATGGAGCTATCTATTGGCTGGCCCGAATGATTGAAGGTGGGGAGGACGTAAAATTCATTGCCCGTAGAATGCTCATATTTGCGAGTGAAGATATTGGAAATGCCAACCCGAATGCTTTATTATTGGCTAATGGATGTTTTGATGCAGTTAGTAAAATCGGATACCCTGAAAGCCGCATCATCTTAGCACAGTGTGTTTCCTATTTAGCTAGTTCACCCAAAAGTAATGCAGCCGTAGTGGCCATTATGGAAGCACAAAAAGCGGTGCAGCAATATGGCGATCAACCTGTTCCAATGCATCTACGAAATGCTCCAACCAAACTTATGAAGGATATGGATTATGGAAAGAATTATCAATACGCTCATTTGGGGGATGGCAATTTTATTGTACAAGAATACCTCCCCGCACCATTAGTTGGAAAACGTTTTTATGAACCAGGAAATAATGCTCGTGAAAATGAAATACGTAAATTTTTGAAAGAACGTTGGAAGGAAAAATATAATTATTAATTAGATTATAAACCAAAATAAAGATGAGAAAAAACATACTCGCTATTTTAATTTTATTATTTACTGTAACCATTTCGATTGCCCAAACTGTGTTTAACAGAGATCCAGAGATTACTCAAATGGTAAAAGAAGTATCTGCAGATTCATTGCAGAGTTATATTTATCAAATGGTGAGCTACGGCACCAGAAATACAATGAGTGCCCCCAATGATTCAAAGCGCGGTATTGGTGCTGCCCGTAATTGGGTACTCAATAAATTCAACAGCTTCTCAAAAACCGCCGGAGGCAGACTAACTGTATTTATTGATACTACCACCTTAATGCCAGATAAAAAAAGGATTGACACTCCTACACTTTTAGGTAATGTAGTAGCAACTTTAAAAGGAACAGATCCCAACGATAATAGAATCTTTTTAATTAGCGGACACTTGGATAATATGCGCGGTAGCCCAACCGACAGAGTTGGTGATGCTCCCGGTGCCAACGACGATGGGAGCGGCGCTGCAGCTGTGATCGAGTGTGCCCGCATTATGAGTAAACATAGTTTTCCCGCAACGATCATTTTTGTAACCGTGAGCGGTGAAGAACAAGGATTATTAGGGGCTTATTTTATGGCTAACAAAGCCAAAAAAGAAAATTGGAATATCGAAGCCGTCCTGAATAACGATATTATGGGTAGTAATAATAGCAATGAAACCAATATTATTGACAATACCCGTATCCGTGTTTTCAGTGAAGGATTACCTGCATTTGAACTAGATAAAAATGCTAAACAAATTCGCCAATTTGGATTGGAGAATGATGGTAAGGCCCGCCAACTAGCACGCTATGTAAAAGAAATTGGAGAACGTTATGTAGAAAATTTAGAAGTGATGATGGTATATCGTAATGACCGATTTTTAAGAGGTGGTGATCATACCCCCTATGTAGAAAACGGTTATGCAGCAGTACGAATTACTGAAATGAATGAGAACTATAATCACCAACACAAAGATGTAAAAAAAGAAAATGGGATTCAGTATGGAGATCTTCCTGAATTCATGGACTTTGAATATTTGCGTAAAAACACTGCAATGAATTTATCGAATTTGGCCAACTTGTCAAAAGCAGCTTCGATGCCTGAAGAAGTGAAAGTAGAAGTAAAAAAGTTATCGAATAATACTTACCTCAGTTGGAACAACCCTAGATTCGGAAAAATAAAAGGTTATTATATTCTTCAACGTGAAACCACTAGCGCTTTCTGGCAGAAAAAGTATTTTACAACCGAGAAAGAATATATCCTACCCTTTTCAAAAGATAATTACTTTTTCGCAGTACAATCTGTAAATGAATTTGGTAACGAAAGTTTACCAGTAGTGCCAGGTGTTGTTGGAAGATAAGGATCAAAATTAAAGTCAAAAGTCAAAAGTCAAAA
>JAYUFN010000389.1:0-9006 GCA_043738705.1 Bacteroidota bacterium | reverse complement strand
CCTTTTATCTACTCAATAATCCAAAGTCGAGAGGGGCTTCTGCAAGTGGATTGATAGAAGACGCGGAAGGTAAAATATGGTTTAATAATTTTAATGGGCAGCTGTTTTATGCAAAAGCCGACTCAGTAACTCTTTTTAAATCCTGGGAAAAGTATTATAAGAAACAGTTGATAGAATTTACAATCGATAATCGTAATAATATTCTTATTACGAATTATGATAATTTTATTTATTTATTTAAAAATCAAACTGGAAGTGCCACAATATTTGTTGATTCATTGATACAAAAACATACGGTATCTAAAATGCATGATGGTTCAATACTATTTACTTATTCTGATAGTGCCATGCTTTTATCTCTTAAAGAAGACGGTTCTGTTAAGGCTATTCCTATTTATGATTTGAATGGAAATAGGTCATTTATAACGCATCATACTAATAAGTTCCAATTTTATACCTCTTATTTGAATAAGCAAACATTTGCACTACAAAGAAGAAAACCCAATGACTATACGCCAGCAATTTACTATTATAAGAATTCTACACTTTATGAACATCCAGTTACAACCATACTTCAGCAGCTAAAAATATTTCCTCTGTCGGCTTACGATGATGATGCAGGAAATTTATTTGTTGGAACAGAGAATGGACTGTTATGGATTAAAAAAAATGGTGAAAACTATTATATTCAAAAACATCTCTTTAAAAGTGAAGCCATTTCAAGTATTATTAAAGGGCGTGAAGGTGGAATATGGTTTAGTACTCTAAAAAATGGAATATTTCAAATACCTGATCTTAATATATGGTTATCAGGAGGGATTGAAATGGGATTAAAAACTGATGGAGTTAGTCATTTGGCCATTGGAAAGAATGGAAATATTTATGCTTCATCAATAGTCGGGGAAATTTTTAAATATCAGAAATTTCCAAATTCAGTTGCCTATAAATACCCCAACACAATTGAGAAAGAAGTTCAGGCAATGGAATATGATTCCGTGGGCGATAATCTTTTTATCTCTAAACTTAAAACTGAGGTATTGCACTTGCCTACAAAAAATTATATAGATCAATATTTTGCGGCCTCAGCAAAGGATTTTTTCTTCAGAAAAGATGGACTTATATTTAGTTCAGGTGACGCTATTGTTGGTTCTGTAAGGAATAATAAAAAACTATTTGAACACATAGTTGATATTGAATTCAAGGTTAAAAATGATTTAAGATTTAAAGAGATAATAGGAGGGGTTCAAAGTGTTTTTTTTGTACATCAACGGACTAAGGGTATCTGGTATCAGGAAAATGAGAAATTGTTATGGGTTGGATTTGTTGATGGTCTTCAATATTTCGAAAATAATCAGTGGATAAAATATTTAGATCCAGAAACTAATAGCCCAATTGTTGCATCCCACTTTGCAGAATTCAAGAACGGCCTTCTTTGTATTGCAACCATCAATCAGGGACTTTATTTGATTAAAAATAAAAAGATAATCAAACACATTACTACATTAAACGGACTAGTAAGTAATAGAATAAAACGGATAGCTATTGAAGCTGATTTTGTTTGGATGGTTATGCCAGGTGGAGTTCAAGCATATAGTGTTGTGAGCGGATTATTTAAACAACTTATCTATTCGAATGATGCTGCTAAGCAGGAAATATATGATGTGGTAGTTCTGCGCGATACGGTATATCTAGCTACTTCGAAAGGCATACTCTTTTTTCCTGAAAACGTTAATACTTTTAATGCGGAAGCACCTTATTCTTCGATCAATTATTTTAAAGCTGACAATAAAAAATATCCACTCAATGATCACTTACTCTTACCATATTCTGTAAGCAATATTTCTATTGAGTTACAAGGGGTAGCCATAAAAAGCGCGGGAAATTTTATTTATCAGTATCGGCTCTTGGGAACTGATACCAACTGGGTGAAAGCGAGTGCTTCTCAAAATATTATACGGTATGCTTCATTGTCACCGGGTAAATATGTTTTTCAATCGCGCGTCTTAAATGAAGACGGTGTTTCAAGCAAAAATATTTCAACAGTAATATTTACAATCGATCAACAATGGTGGAAGGGTTGGTGGTTTATTGCCTTAGTACTTCTCTTACTAATTTGCTGGGCCTATTTATTTTTTCTTATGAGGATTCATGCACTTGAGAAAAAAAACTTAGAGGAAATTGAAAAAGTTAAGGTATTGGAAGATGTACGGAACTCACAATTGAGTGCTTTAAAAGCACAAATGAATCCGCATTTTATGTTTAATGCTTTGAATTCAATTCAAGAAATTATTTTAATGAATAACAAGAAGGAGGCAAATATGTATTTGGGAAAATTTGCCGACTTGATGCGTATAACTTTAGATCAAAGTAATAAAATTGCTATATCGTTAGAAGATGAAATTAAATCTTTGAAATTATACTTAGAGCTGGAAGCACTTCGGTTTGAAGCTTATTTTCAGTATGAATTGAATGTTGCTGATATGCTTTATACCTATCATGTTCACATTCCTGCTATGCTGATTCAGCCATATGTTGAGAACGCTATTAAGCACGGACTAATGCACAAGCAAGGTGAAAAAAGATTAGAACTACTTTTTTCGCTCTTTAACGATAATACTTTGTTATGTAGCATAACAGATAATGGTATTGGTAGAAAAAGGTCCTCTGAAATTAATCAGATGAGAGAAAAAAAACATACCAGTTTTGCTACAGGTGCTACACAGAGGCGATTAGAACTTCTTAATCAAGGAAAAGAACAAAATATTACAGTTAGTTATATTGATCTGAAAGATGAAAATGGTAATGAGTGCGGTACAAAAGTGAAGTTGTATATCCCTTTATCACTGTAAAATATCATTTCACAAAGCTATATAAACAGTTCACAAACTTATACTTTTTGGTTATTAGGTTTCGCCTTATATTTAATATAGTTTCAATAACCGGGGGGGAATTGAAATTATAAAGCCTTGCGCAAGCAGGGCTTTAATTTTAAAAATAGGTAGATTGGCATTTACAAATTGAAAGCTACTTTTGATAAAATATATACTTCAAACGGGAAAGTGTTACCTAATGTATCATGTTAAAAGCAATCATTGTAGACGATGAAGGGAAAGCAAGAAGGATTCTTGAAAGCTTTTTAGTTGAGTATTGTCCACAGATACAGATTATGGCTTTGGTAGAAGATGTGCCACATGCAGTGAAGGCCATACAAAAATTTAACCCTGATGTAGTTTTCCTAGATATTGAGATGCCCGGATATAATGGGTTTCAGTTATTGGACTTTTTTGAAGAGATAGATTTCGAAATTATTTTTACAACGGCATATAGTGAATTTGCATTAAAAGCGTTTCAGGTAAGTGCAATTGATTATCTTTTAAAACCAATTCAAATTGAACAACTGATTGCTGCTGTTCAAAAGCTTGAAAAGATTCATGGGAATTCACTGATACGCCTGCGTTTGCAAACACTTCAAAAAAATTTGGAAGAATACAAAATCAAGAAGATCGTTTTACCTCTGAGTGAAGGGAGTTTATTTGTAGAACTAAAAGACATACTTTACCTGAAAGCAGAAGGTAGTTACGCTAATATATTTTTTAAGGATGGAAATAAAGTGATAGTTAGTAAGAACCTTAAAGACTACGAAGATCAGTTAACTCCTGAAGAAGGTTTCTTTAGAACACATCGGAGCTTTTTGGTGAATACGGCTTATATTAAAAATATTAGTAGCGATGGATATGAAGCTACACTGATTAATCAATCTATTATTAATATTTCGAGAGAAAGGAAAATCGATTTTATAAGTTATATGAAAAATAAACAATTAGCCTAAATCGTCTTTCGGAAACAGGCTTTCCTGTTTTGGTAAGATGTCAAAGCTTTTACGATGATATTTACATAATCCTATTTCGGCAATAGCCTTCCGATGATCTAATGTACCGTACCCTTTGTTCGTACCCCAATGATAAGCTGGATAAATTTTGTCCAGCTTTTTCATGTACGCATCCCGATATGTTTTAGCCAAAATACTTGCTGCTGCAATACTTGCATACTTACTATCACCTTTAACAATATTAATATTAGGAATTTTTGGATAGCTAAGAAAACGGTTTCCATCAATCAACAAAAATTCTGGTTGCTTTTTAAGATCCTTGATGGCGAGGTGCATTGCCTTGAAAGATGCTTTTAAAATATTGATCCGATCAATTTCGAGATGATCCACTTTTGCGACTGCCCAGCTAATAGCGTTGCTTTCGATATACTCTTTTAGGATTAATCTATTTTTTTCAGTAACTTTTTTACTATCATTTAGAAGTGGATGATAAAAGTTGTTGGTTAAAATAACTGCCGCTGCAAATACTGGTCCAGCATAGCAACCCCTACCTGCTTCATCACAGCCTGCTTCAATTAATTTGTTCTGGTAAAATGGAGCTAACATCTTAATAAAATTCTAGAATCTTCTTTATATCGTCAAATTCATTTTACAAAACCACTGCCCGATTTAATATACTAGTAACTTTACCGCTCTTTTTTAAAAGTTTTTATATGCAGCGCATCGACAGATCTTCAAAATTGGTAGCTACCTGGCTTTTGATTGGAGTGGGAATGACTATTATACAAATTGCTTTGGGCGGAATTACTCGCTTAACAGGGAGTGGCCTATCAATAACAGAGTGGGATGTGGTTACAGGTTCTTTACCGCCTCTAAACGAACAACAATGGATGATTGAATTTAACAAGTATCGACAAACTCCACAATTTCAGTACTTGAATTTTGAGTTTACACTACCGGATTTTAAGTTCATATTTTTTTGGGAATGGTTTCATCGATTATGGGCAAGAACCATTGGGTTGGTATTTGTGGTAGGTTTTATCTATTTCATTATAAAAAAACATTTCAAGCAAAAAATGTTAAAGCCTTTGATTCTGTTATTTGTACTTGGAGCGCTACAAGGAGGAATTGGCTGGATTATGGTTGCGAGTGGATTAACTGGCGATGCTATTTATGTGAAGCCAACTAAATTAGCACTGCACTTTATTTTTGCACTTGGTCTTTTGTGTTATACCTATTGGTTTGCCCTGAGTTTATTGATCAGACCGGAACAAAAAATGCAAAATACAAGAATTAGAAAATGGAATATAGCGTTGATTGTTATCCTACTATTTCAATTGTTATATGGCGCGTTAATGGCTGGACACAAAGCGGCAAATATTGCAGCAACATGGCCTACCATAAATGGGCAGTGGATTCCGCGTAATTTGTTTAATGAAAAAAACTTTTTTCTGAATGCAGTAGATAATAAAATCTGGATTCATTTTGTGCATCGCGGACTAGCATACCTTATTGTGGTCGCTATTATTGGCTGGTCGCTCCAATTATACAGAACGAAAGGAACCCTGTTATTCTACTATCTCAGAACGATGCCTATTGCAATTGTGCTGATTCAATTATTGTTGGGTATTTTAACTGTACTTACTAGTTCTACCATCATCTCAGGTAACTGGGGGATGTTTGAATGGATGGCAGAACTTCATCAGTTGATGGGTATGATTTTACTACTGGTGCTTATTTCTATATTGTATGTTGTAAAACCTCAGGAAAAAGAATAAAAATTTAGGGCTGTATAAGTTCAAAACAATTCGGTAAAATATTGATTTTGAATTCCGCGGCAGTTTCGCGTGGCTCCCCGTCGATATGAAAAGGTGCCAGTTTTGGATTTCTGATTATGAGGCAATCTGTTTGAAAATACAAGATATTATTCTTGCTTAGATTCTCTACAAGCGCAGTTAATTTATTATTGCCTCTGATTTGTTTTAGTACAGCAAAGGGCATTTTTACTTTATTCATTTTCTGAACTACTACGATATCTAGCAGTCCGTCATTTAAACTCGCTTTAGGGGCAATTGTTACATTATTCCCAAACTGATTACTGTTAGCGATGCTGATAAAATAGGCATCAGTGAAGAAAGAAAAATTTTCAAGTACTATTTCAAATTGATAGGGGCTAGCCTTAAAATAGTTGATAAGACTTTGTTGGGTATATGTCATTAATCCGCGGGAAGCTTTACTCGAAAAATCGTGTGCTACCTGCGCGTCGAAACCTACCCCACTTAACATGCATGAAAATTCTTGATTAATCAGAAAAGCATCTATTGGTTTGCTTTCACCTGTAATGATTAGTTGTATCGCATCTTGTGGTTTCTTGGGAATGCCTGCAGCTAATGCAAGTCCATTGCCCGAACCCACAGGAATAATGCCGAAATGAATAGGCATATCGCGCAACGCGTTTACTACCTGATTAACAGTGCCATCACCACCAATCACTATAATATCAGTGATTCCTTCCTTTTCAATATTTTCTTTAATAAAATCGTAATCGCCCGAAGCATTTGTAAAAATAAATTCAAAAGGGATCTCTTTCCCCTGCATTTCTAAATGCACCAGTCTAAGTATTTCATCTTTTTTGGTATTACCCGAAATGGGGTTCACTAAAAAGTTGATCTTTCTATCCATAATAATTGATAAGCGTAAAAGGGTTAAGGAGGTATTACTACCATTTCAATAAAGCAGAAGCCCAAGTAAACCCACTGCCAAATGCAGCTAAACAAACTAGATCCCCTTCTTTTATTTTTCCATTTTGCCATGCTTCGCATAACGCGATTGGAACAGATGCAGCTGTTGTATTGCCATACATCATAATATTGTTATGAACCTGATCATCGCGCAAGCCTAATTTTTGTTGAACGAACTGACTAATTCTCAAGTTTGCCTGATGCGGTATCAGTAGATTGATATCTGAAGGAGTATAACCATTCTTAGCCAATGCTTCCAGGATCACTTCAGGAAATTTTACAACCGCTTTTTTGAAGACCGACGGTCCGTCCATGAAAGGGAAAATCTGTCTTTTGTCAATCATATTATGACTGATGAACATTTTTCCAACTGCTGCTTCATCAAAATCTGCAACAGGTGTTTCCATCCAATGATTTGCATGTGAGCCTGGGTTGTACTGAGCTAACATTTCGGCGCTATTACCATCGCTATGTAAATGAGTGCTCATGATACCTTGGTTTTCTTTTTCAGTAGGTTGTAATATTACGGCGCCTGCACCATCTCCAAATATTACAGAAACATTTCTGCCTTCTGTGCTATAATCCATTCCAAAACTGTGCTTTTCTGCACCAATCACTAGGATGTTTTTATACATACCAGTTTTAATGAACTGGTCCGCAACACTGAGTGCATATAAAAAACCGCTACACTGGTTACGAACATCCAAAGCACCTACTTCTTTCATCTTCAAAGCACGTTGAACCAATACTCCACAGCCCGGAAAAAAATAATCGGGCGACAATGTTGCGAACACAATAAAGTCTACATCCTGCGCAGTAATGCCAGCTCTTTCAATTGCAATTTTCGCCGCTTCAACAGCCATGGTAGTGGTTGTTTCTTCTGTACGATGCGCAAACCTCCTTTCTTTGATTCCCGTTCTTTCTTGAATCCATGCGTCATCAGTTTCCATGTATTGTTTCAAGTCGTTATTAGTCACAACTCTTTCTGGTACATACATTCCAATACCGGCAATTTTACTAAGAGACATGGCAATCGTTTTTGGTTAGTAAGTGACGAAGATAAGAGAATTTGAAATCTAGCAGAATCCTTTATTTTAACGGATTAATATGCATGATTTCTTGCATAAAACGGGCTGTTTCTTTTTCAACCCCTTGAGAATCTTTAGATACAATCGGGGATGCAAGTACGTGATTGCCTGTTTTTGGCATTGAGCGAGCGCGCTTCAATGATGCATCTGTACCAAGTTGCTCAAACATTTTTTTTGTTGCTGTCACTTTTACTACTTGATCTTGATGCATTTCATCTTTATAATAATAAAGGGTCAATACGGGTTGATGAATTGATTTGAATGTTGATTCGATCATCTTGGTTTCTACTAATTCCTCAAGAGATACCAATGCTTCGAGTCGATATTTTGTGTTCCAGTATTTTGCATAAACGCTATCGCCCTGAACGATATTATAATTTGAACCTTTCACCAATCTTGCTATCTGCAAACCCCATGGATTATTTAATAACCACGCATTGGGATCGTGCACAGCTATGTTGGGCGAATACAATATTATACCCGCAACATCTTGATAGGTAGCTGCTAACTGTAAAGCTAGCGTTCCACCAGTTGAAGTTCCCATTAATATTACTTTTTCACCTAGCTGTTTCCCAATCGCAAATGCCTCTTTTGCGCTCTCCCATAAATTATCGGCAGTCATATTCATCAATGCTTCTGATGTATCAATTCCATGTTGAGATAACCTTGATAGATATAAATTACACCCGAACTTTTTGGCAATATTTTCATGCACAGGATATCCTTCTTGCTTACTTGCACTAAAGCCATGCAGATAAACAATTGCGTAAGGAGTTTTTTGTTTTTTGTTGCTGTCGGCCCACACAATTTCTGCTTCATTGTCTTTTTTAATGATGTGTTTCATTTCTTGCTGCGACACATATTGCTGGAGTGCTGTTGCATTAGCAGGAACCTTTAATAAGGCTGACGAATAAACCGGTTCGGAAGGATGAGGACCAAACCAATAAATAATTCCAATAATAATTATCACGACTATTGAAATCTTGAGTAGACGCATGTTGTATTTTTTTTTAATTCAATCAAATTAGTTGAAATAATCGAAAAGGCCATCAATCGATTATTCTTTTAGTTTAATAAATTATGTATATTGGTAAACCAAAATTGCCGTATGACTGCACCTCAACGATTTCTTGCACTTGATGTTTTTAGGGGGATGACCATTTGCTTAATGATCATCGTAAATACCCCGGGGAACGACGTAACTTTTGCCCCTTTATTACACGCCAAATGGCATGGATTTACCCCCACCGATTTAGTATTTCCATCGTTCTTATTTGCAGTTGGAAATGCAATGAGTTTTGTAATGCCTAAATGGGAGGGTAAAAGTCAATCGGTAATTCTAACCAAA
>JAYUFN010000388.1:0-3254 GCA_043738705.1 Bacteroidota bacterium | reverse complement strand
CAATCCACTCTGAAGACAGGGAAAGGAGGCTGCAATAATAATTTGGTTTATGGAAATGATTTTTCTTATGCCCCTACAAATGGCGTAGAAGTAACATTTAGTAGTAATAGTATTCTTCATAATAAAATCTGGGGATGCGATCATGGCATCTGGGGAGGCTATAGCTGGGATAGTGATTTCTCTGACAATCAAATACTGCATAACCGCATTGGCATTGCCATTGAGCATGGACAGGGAATTAATATTGCAATGAACAATTTCAATAGTAATGAAACTTCAATCAAACTATGGTCTCGAGAAAAGCAATCAGAGGATTTCATTTATGCCAAACTAAGAAATACGCAGAGCCGTAATTATTGGATAGCATCAAATCATTTTAACAACGAAAAAACAGCATTTGATATCATGGGAACCGATACTATTATTTTTAGTGGAAACCGAAAATCAAACTGTATCAATCATTGGAAATTAGGCGATAGAATTAGCGAACTAGATACTAGTCGTGATGGAGAAGCCTTTGATCTGGATTATCAAAAAGACAAAAGGCTAGCAGGTATTAAAAATGAATCCATCCCTATACAATTATTTCCACAAGGGATGAAAGAAATTCGAATTACAGCTTGGGGACCCTATGATTTTAGATACCCGCTTATTTGGTTAAAAAATATTGATAGCAATCATTTATACCATTTCGAAATAGTTGGTCCAGTTGGTAAATGGAAACCAAGCACCATAAAAGGTTTTGAAATTCTTCAGTTTTCTTCGGACAGTTTTCCGGCAACCATGATTGCGAAACCGGATAGCACCAACGCACAGAGATCTATTCAATTAAATTTTACCGGTGCTGCTTTTACCGATCAATTTGGCAAACATCATGTTTCTGAGGAACCTCAAAGTTTCGAATACAAAGCATTTCAGCCGATTACAAAAAGGAAAGTTGATAGGTATCAATGGGATTCATTTGCAACTGTTGCAACCTGTATCATCAACTTACTAAAGGGATATTATGAAATCAGTATTACGGCTGATGATCTGGTGAAATTATTGATTGATAGTAAAGAAGTAATGACTGCTTGGGAAGCTAAGCTTGCTGAGGACGAAAAGTAAAATTTTTTTGTGTTACATAACTAAAAGCTACCACAAAAAAGGTGGTCAATATTTTGGAAGGTGTTGGATAAAATCCAAGCATATCAACAAAAAATTTCAGGAAAGCGTAATTCAGCAGTAAGCATCCAAAAACAACAGTAAAATATTTGGCAAGTTGCTTTGCTTTGCGCACACTGGTTTCTTGAAAAACTACATACCGACTCAAATAAAATCCAATAGGAAAAGTAACAGCAAAACCAATTAGGAAAGCAGCGATGTGTGCGCCAATTGTAAAAGATAAAAAATGCACTGGCTGCTTGTGCAAAATATAATTGTACGAAACAAAGAATAAACTAATATCCAAACAGGTATTGAATCCGCCGCAAGCAGCGTACCGAAAGGTTTGTAAGGGCATAACGTTTTTAAAGATCGGATAAAACAGATCTACCACACTGAGAATCAGGCTACGTATATTTTCATGCAGCTTTCGCATTTATGGCGGCGAAGGTAGGTTTAAATTTGTTACTTTTGCTTTCCGAAAATGTTAAGATAATGAGTGTTGTAGTTAAAATAAAAGAAGCCGCAGTTGAATCGATTAATGCTTTATATGGTGTTTCTCTAAGTGCTGAACAGATTCTGGTAAACGCAACAAAACCCGAATTTGAAGGCGATTATACAGTCGTATTATTTGCTTTTGTGAAGCAATTAAAGAAATCTCCGGATGCGTTGGGGCAAGAATTAGGAACAGAATTGATCGCAAAAAATCCAACACTCTTTTCAGGCTTTAATGTAATCAAAGGCTTTTTAAATGTAGTGATAGCGAATAGTTATTGGCTTGAGTTCATTGGTACACAAAAGCATAACAAACAATTTGGGATACAACCTGCAAATGGAAAAAAGGTAATGGTGGAGTACTCCTCACCTAATACAAACAAACCATTGCACTTGGGGCATTTAAGAAATAATTTTCTAGGATGGAGTATTGCCGAAATCCTAAAAGCGAACGGATACGAAGTTGCAAAAACTTGTATCGTAAATGACCGTGGAATTCATATTTGTAAAAGTATGATTGCTTGGCAGCGTTTTGGAAATGGCTCAACACCTGCAAGCGTCGATATGAAGGGCGATCATTTTGTAGGCGACTATTATGTAAAATTCAACGAGGCATACAAATTGGAAGTTGCCGAGTTAGTTGCCAATGGAATGAATCAAGATCTTGCTGAAAAAGAAGCGCCGATCATGAAAGCCACCCAACAAATGTTATTGGAATGGGAAGCCGGAAAGCCAGAATTAATGGCGCTTTGGCGCAATATGAATGGATGGGTTTATGCAGGATTCGAAAAAACCTATCAGCGCATCGGAAGCGATTTTGATAAAATTTATTACGAGAGCAATACCTATTTATTAGGAAAAGATTTGGTGGAGAGTGGTTTGGAGAAAAAAGTTTTTTTTCAAAAAGACGATACCAGTGTTTGGATTGATTTAACAGCCGACGGACTCGATCAAAAATTAGTACGCAGAAAAGATGGCACATCCGTTTATATGACGCAGGATATTGGTCTTGCAGTACACAAGTACCAAGAATTTAAAGCAGAACAGAGTATTTATGTGGTGGGTGACGAACAGAATTATCATTTCAAAGTATTGAAATTAATTTGTCAAAAATTAGGGATTCCTGCAGCAGATGGAATTTATCATTTGAGTTATGGGATGGTTGAATTGCCTACTGGTAAAATGAAGAGTCGTGAAGGAACGGTAGTAGATGCAGATGATTTAGTAGATGCAATGGTAAATATTGCGCAACAAAAAACGGAAGAGCTTGGAAAGGTAAAAGATTTTACAGCCGATGAATTAGTAGACCTTTATGATATTATTGGATTAGGGGCATTAAAATTCTTTTTGTTGCGAGTAGATCCAAAGAAGAAAATGATTTTTAATCCTGAAGAGAGTATTGATTTCCACGGATTCACAGGACCCTTTATACAATACACGCATGCACGTATTAAGAGCATTTTGCGCAAGCAGGAAACCGAGGAATTACAATTTGCCCCTACTCTTGGAGTGTTATTGCCTTTAGAATTATCTGTTACAAAACATTTAGAATTATTCCCATCCATTTTAGCAGATGCAGCCACGGAGCACGATCCATCCAAATTGGCCATTTATGT
>JAYUFN010000387.1:0-3281 GCA_043738705.1 Bacteroidota bacterium | reverse complement strand
AAAGTTACCATACCCGCTTCATTTGAGAGATGCGAAAGTACAGGTAGGGTAAAGAATTTTATATTGGCAGCAGCAAAATCAGGTAAATTTTGTACCCGTTATCCTTTTGACGATACCGATATTTATAAAACTATTGAAGGCGCCTCTTATTCACTGGCCATACACTATGAT
This sequence comes from Bacteroidota bacterium, assembly GCA_043738705.1. Classification (GTDB taxonomy): domain Bacteria; phylum Bacteroidota; class Bacteroidia; order Chitinophagales; family Chitinophagaceae; genus Sediminibacterium. Next base: position 3,110 of record JAYUFN010000387.1, on the reverse strand, counting down.
GCAAAACTGGATGCCTATTTAGATTCAATGATCACAATTATTGGAAATGCGCAAGAACCCGATGGATACCTATATACAGCTAGAACAATTGATAAAATTAATGTGAATCCATTTTTCGGAAAGGAAAGATGGGAGAAGGAAAGAGAGCATAGTCACGAACTATATAATGCGGGGCATTTATATGAAGCAGCAGCTGCACACTATCAAGCAACGAAAAAAAATACTTTTTTAAATATTGCAATCAAAAATGCAAATTTGGTTTGTTCTGTTTTCGGACCTGACAAACGCCATGTTGCACCAGGCCATGAGATCATTGAAATGGGACTAGTTAAGCTGTATCGCATAACAGGTAATATAAACTATTTGAACACGGCTGTTTTTTTTATCAAAGAGCGAGGTAATTTTAAAGGATATGATTCTAAAAGCAAAGATCCTTTTAAAAATGGAGCATACTGGCAAGATGATAAACCAGTAGTTGAACAGGAAGAAGCTGAAGGTCATGCAGTAAGAGCTGGCTATCTATATTCTGCAGTTGCTGATGTTGCCGCCTTAACAGGTGACAAAACTTTACTTGAGGCTGTTGATAGAATCTGGCAAAATGAAATAGGAAAAAAAATTTATCTGCAAGGAGGTGTTGGTGCTATTGGAGACGGAGAAAGGTTTGGAGCCAACTATGAACTTCCAAATACTTCAGCTTACAACGAAACCTGTGCTGCCATAGCCAATATCTATTTTAATCAGCGCATGTTTTTATTACATGGCGACGCAAAGTATATCGACCTGCTAGAAAAAATTTTGTATAACGGATTCTTATCTGGAGTAGGACTCGATGGGAAGTCTTTTTTCTATACCAATGCAATGCAAATTCATACCCATTCCAAACATCCGGATATGGAATCAACCCGTTCGGGATGGTTTGAGTGTTCATGCTGCCCTACAAATATTACACGACTCATGCCTTCTATTCCAGGCTATATTTATGCTCAGCAAAAAGATAGTATTTATGTGAATTTGTTTATTTCTGGTAAAGCGCTTATTCAATCAGGGTCGAACAAAATAGAACTCGAACAAAAAAATAATTATCCTTGGAATGGAGATCTTCAGTTGATTGTATCTCCTCAATCACCCATTCATCTCAGTTTGTTGATTCGTATTCCAGGATGGGCGCAAAACCAAGCAATTGCATCATCATTATATGAGTTTAGTGATACGAGTAACAATAAAACGATGATTTCGATCAACGGAAAAAATATATTATACCGCATCCAAAACGGATATGCAGTGCTAACAAGAAACTGGCAAAAAAATGATGTTATAAAACTGAGCTTACCAATGGAAATACGAAGGGTGAAATCTGATAGTATGGTTGTTAATAATATTGGAAAAGTTGCGCTGCAACGCGGGCCAATAATTTATTGCGCAGAATGGAAAGACAATCATGGTACGACCTCAAATATTATTTTTCCTAAGTCGTCAAAGTTAACAGCAACATTTCAACCCAATCTGCTAAATGGAATAACGATATTAAAATCGCAAGCACAATTTGTATCGATCAGTAAGAGCGGGTTAGTTATCAAAACAAACACCGATTCATTTGTAGCCATTCCTTATTTTTCTTGGGCTAACAGGGGCGCAGGTGAAATGACCGTGTGGCTTCCCGAAAAAATTACAGCACTGGATCTTATTAGTCAATAAATAAAACGATCGCTTAAAAGAAACCTATGATTAATTTAAAACAACTAGAAGTCTGGTTTATAACCGGCAGCCAAGATTTGTATGGCGAGGAAACATTGATACAAGTGGCAGCTCATTCAAAAGAAATTGCAGCCTATTTGAATCAATCTGAAAACATTCCCGTTTCAGTGATATTTAAGCCTACCGTAAAATCTGCAAATGAAATATTTGACGTGATGCAAGCGGCAAACAATGCGGTAAACTGTATTGGAGTAATGACTTGGATGCACACTTTTTCGCCTGCAAAAATGTGGATCGGCGGTTTGAAAATTTTAAAAAAACCTTTATTACATTTTCATACCCAATTCAATAGAGACATCCCATGGCCTACTATCGACATGGACTTCATGAATCTAAATCAGAGTGCACATGGAGATCGTGAATTTGGTTTTATAATGAGCAGAATGCGTATTAATCGAAAAGTAGTAGTGGGCTATTGGAAAGACGTAGAGTCTTTATCAAAAATTAATAGTTGGATGCGTGCTGCAGCTGGATGGCACGACTGGCAAGGTGCTAAGTTTGTTCGCTTTGGCGATAATATGCGCAATGTTGCGGTAACAGAGGGTGATAAAGTAGAAGCAGAAATCAAATTTGGCTACTCTGTAAATACTTTTGGCGTGGGTGATTTGGCTGCTGTTATTGATGCTGTAGAAGATAGTGCTATCGACAAACTAGTAGAAGAATATGAGGCATCCTATACATTGGTTCCATCGCTTTTAAAAAATGGTGAGAACCGACAATCATTGAGGGATGCTGCTAAAATCGAGATTGGCATTGAAACTTTTCTTACAAATGGAAACTTCAAAGGTTTCACAACTACTTTTGAGGATCTGCATGGATTAGTGCAATTACCGGGCATAGCGGCTCAGCGACTCATGACAAAGGGATTTGGTTTTGCTGGTGAGGGTGATTGGAAGACAGCTGCACTTGTTCGTGCCATGAAAGTGATGGGAAGCGGTTTAAAAGGTGGCACTTCTTTCATGGAAGATTATACTTATCATTTTAACCCAGATAACAGAATGGTGCTTGGAGCCCATATGCTGGAAATCTGCGAATCTATTGCTGATTCAAAACCAACCTGCGAAATACATCCTTTAGGAATTGGAGGAAAAGCAGACCCAGTAAGACTTGTATTTAATTCGGGTCCTGGTACTGCTATCAACGCTTCAATAGTAGATATGGGTAATCGTTTTAGATTATTAGTCAATGAGGTAATGGCTGTTAGTCCATTCAACACCTTACCAAATCTTCCCGTAGCAAGAGTACTATGGAAACCTTATCCAAATATGCACACGGGATGTGCAGCTTGGATACTTGCTGGTGGAGCGCACCACACTTGTTATAGTCAAAGTATTGGCATAGAACAGATGGAAGAT
>JAYUFN010000386.1:0-3284 GCA_043738705.1 Bacteroidota bacterium | reverse complement strand
TTTTCTTATCTCCGTCGGCATGAATGCCCGCCGTTTGTGTAAATACATTTTCACCAACAACCGGTTTATTTGCAGGGATTCTGAATCCAGAAAATGTTTCAACAAGTTTACTAACTGAATACAAAGATTTTTCATTTACCTGAGTCGACACTTCTTTCATATTGTCGTGTAATGCAGCTACACAACTTGCCAGAGAAGCATTCCCTGCCCGCTCACCCATTCCATTGATCGTTAAATGCAACCCTTTGGCACCAGCTTTAACCGCTTCTAGTACATTGGCTGTAGCAAGATCGTAGTCGTTGTGTGCGTGGAAATCAAAGTGTATTGCGGGATATTTCTGAACCAATTCCGAAACATATTCAAAAGTCTCTGATGGAGTTAATACACCAAGCGTATCGGGTAAAAGAATTCTTTCAATAGGTTGGTGCTGTATAAAATCCAAATAACTAATCACATATTCTTTAGAATTACGCATTCCATTACTCCAGTCTTCTAAATATACATTACTCTTCAAACCCTTTTCCTTAGCAAGTTTCAGCACTGCAGCTATTTCATCAAAATGTTGAGCAGCTGTTTTTTTTAGCTGATGTGTTAAATGATTTAAAGATCCTTTTGTTAAAAGGTTCATCACTTTGGCACCTGATTCTAACATCCATTTCACAGAAGTGTCTCCATCTACAAAAGTCAAGACTTCTACACGATCAATATATCCATTTGTAGTAGCCCAATCAGTAATTTTTTTAACAGCCTGAAACTCTCCTTCCGACACACGTGCAGATGCAATCTCAATGCGGTCTACATTTAAATCGATCAAGAGTAACTTTGCGATTGTTAATTTTTCTGAGGCTGAGAAACTCACTCCGCTGGTTTGTTCACCATCGCGAAGTGTGGTATCCATTATTTCAATATGCCGTTGTTGTTGTTTCAAAGTAATCAGTTATTCGGATCTGGAAAATTAGATGCTATAAATTGCTGCAAATGTTTTGATGTCTTCCTTCATTGCCTGTAGATAGTCGATATCGTCGAATCCATTTATTAAGTTATTTTTCTTATACCCATTAATATCAAATAACTCTTGAGCACCTGTTGCTTCGAGTGTAATTGTTTGTGTTTGCAGATCCACCTTAATACTAGTTTTTGGATCAACTTCAATTGCTCTTAAAATCTGATCTAAGAATGCTTCAGAAACCTGAACGGGTAATAGGCCGATATTGATTGCATTTCCTTTAAAAATATCAGCAAAAAAACTTGAAACCACACAACGGAATCCGTAATCATAAAGAGCCCATGCTGCGTGTTCGCGACTACTACCACTTCCGAAATTTTTTCCAGCTACTAAAATCTTACCAGTGTAAATTGGATTATTTAAAACAAAATCCAGCTTTGGAGTATCATCGTGATTATATCGCCAATCGCGAAATAAGTTATCGCCGAATGCTTTTCTTTCTGTAGCTTTTAAAAAGCGTGCAGGTATAATCTGATCCGTGTCTACATTCTCAATCGGCAAAGGAACTGCAGTACTGGTTAAGTCGATAAATTTATCGTAAGCCATTTTTGTAAATTATAAGTTTTGCAATATTAATTTAGAGATGATTATGCTAATAAATCTCTTGGATCGGTCACTACTCCAGTAACTGCTGCTGCTGCTGCAACGTATGGACTTGCCAATAATGTTCTGCTTCCCGGGCCCTGACGACCTTCGAAGTTTCTATTACTGGTACTCACTGCATATTTTCCTGCAGGGATTTTGTCATCATTCATTGCAAGGCAAGCAGAACATCCTGGCTGACGCAACTGAAATCCTGCTTCAGTTAAAATATCCAGAATACCTTCTTCCTTTATTTGTGCTTCCACAATATGGGAACCCGGAACGATCCATGCAGTAATATGTGCTGCTTTTTTACGACCCTTTACAATTGATGCAAATGCGCGAAAATCTTCGATACGTCCGTTTGTACAACTTCCAATAAAAACATAATCCACTTTCTTACCAATCATCGGTTGGTCTTCTTCGAAGCCCATATACTTCAATGATTTTCCATAAGTAGCAATACCCCCTTTCAAATCTGTTGCTTTTGGAATATGCTTAGAGATACCCATACCCATACCTGGATTAGTTCCATAAGTAATCATGGGTTCTATATCAGCTGCATTAAAATTGTATTCTTTATCAAAGCTAGAACCAGCATCCGTCTGCAAAGTTTTCCAATAAGCCAATGCCTTATCCCATGCTGCTCCTTTAGGTGCTTTCTCACGTCCATTAATATAATTGAAAGTAGTTTCATCAGGGGCGATCATCCCACCACGGGCACCCATTTCAATACTCATATTACAAACGGTCATTCTTCCTTCCATACTCATTTTCTCAAAAACATCTCCTGCATATTCCACAAAATATCCTGTTGCACCCGCAGCAGTTAATTGCGCGATAATATAAAGTGTTACATCTTTTGCTGTAACCGCTTTACCCAACCCCCCATTTACATTTATGCGCATCTTTTTAGGTTTCGGCTGCATGATACACTGAGAAGATAAAACCATTTCAACTTCAGAAGTTCCGATACCAAAAGCAATAGCTCCGAAAGCTCCATGTGTTGAAGTATGAGAATCACCACAAACAATGGTCATACCGGGAAGTGTAATTCCGTTCTCTGGTCCTACCACATGCACGATACCATTTTTAGGATTCCCTAAGCCCCAATGCGAAATGCCATACTTAGCAGAATTACGCTCCAAAGCCTGTAGCTGATTTGCAGACAAAGGGTCTGCTACTGGAAGGTGTTGGTTAATGGTGGGTGTATTGTGATCGGCTGTTGCGAATGTGCAATCAGGGAACATCACTTCAATACCCCTGCTTTCTAATCCTAAGAATGCTACTGGGCTAGTTACTTCGTGTATAAAATGGCGGTCGATAAAAAAAACATCTGGACCATCTTCAATTTTACGAACTACGTGTGCATCCCACACTTTATCGAACAGGGTACTTGGGTAATTGCTCATTTATAATGAATTTGTAAGTTTTCTATTAAGATTTTAATCATGCACCAAAAAGAAATCAGCTATCACTTAGTCCAATAGGTTAGTTAATAATTAAAAAATGCCCAAAGAAATTAAATAATTATAATCTGATGAGCAATTTAATCAATATTTCCAGCTAATTGGCCTCCAAATAAGCGCTGAAATCGTTCAAAAACAAAAGTATAAATTTAATACATGACATATAAATACTTATTTTGTCAATTATTAATACCTATTAAGTATACATGGAACTAAGACACTTAAGA
>JAYUFN010000385.1:0-3287 GCA_043738705.1 Bacteroidota bacterium | reverse complement strand
TTTGATAAAAGTATTTATAATAAAGGGGAAATTATTTGGTTTAAATCGTATATCCGTGTCGGTGATGGAGCAACCGATTTCAGTAGAAATTTTTATGTGGATTGGTACGATCAAAATGGATTATTAATTAGCCATACTGTACAACCCGTTTTTGAATCTTCCGCAAGAGGTCAATTTGAGATACCAGCAAATTATAAAGGAGATAAAATACATTTAAAAGCCTATACTCAATGGATGTTGAATTACGATTCCTCCTTTGTTCTTTTTAAAGATATTTCTATCATACAAGCGGATACGGTAAATAGAGCTACAACTGTTTTACCTATTGCCTCTATTCAATTTTTCCCGGAAGGGGGCGATTTGGTGAATGGAATTAATGCTACCATTGGTTTTATTGTAACAAATCAATCTGGTAAACCCGTTGCAATTCGAGGCGCTATTTTTAATAATAGGAATCAGTTAGTGGATAGTTTTCTTACGATGCATGAAGGCATGGGAAAGTTTGTCATCGAACCAAACGCCAATGAAACTTATTACTGTAATTGGATTGATGAATATGGAATTAGCCATACCAATAATCTCCCCACTGCAAAACTTAATGGGGTAAGTTTAGAATCAAAATTAAAACAGAGTAAAGTGGTTTTTGCGATTAAACGTACTGCCGAAGTTGCTGACAACTTTAAACAAGTTCATATTATTGCTACTTGCAATCAGCAAGTAATTTTTAATGCCTCAGCAAACTTGACGAGTAAAAAAATGGTAACTGGTGAAATTCCAATAGATAGTTTAACCACAGGAATTCTTCAGATTACTTTGTTTGATTTGAATTGGGTACCCTTAGCAGAAAGAATTCAATATATAAAAAAACCTGAGTATGAATTTTTTCCCACCATACAAATCATTAATAAGCGTTTATCAAAGCGAGGAAAAAATACCATTGAAGTGATTGTTCCAGATACCGTGATGAGCAATTTATCGCTTTCAATTACGGATGCGGGATTATTCCAAGATAATCATTCAAATATTTTTTCACAGTTATTACTTTCAGATGAATTAAGAGGAAATATCTATAACCCTGCTCATTATTTTGAAAAAGATAATGAGCAGGTTAATGAACAACTAGACCTAGTGATGTTGACCCATGGTTGGAGGAAATATAACTGGGAGGAAATTTCAAAAGGCAAATTGCCAACTATCACCTTTCCTATGGATAGCGATTATTTACAAATCAAAGGAACGATTGTGGTAGCCTCTGCACAAACAAATTTCAAGGCCAATCCCTCCATTACATTGGTAATGCAAGCAAAGGATAGTAGTAAACAATATTTTAACGTGCCCATTAAGCCGGATGGCAGTTTTAGGCAACGGGGAATTATTTTCTTCGATACTACAAAAGTGTATTATCAAATAAATGGAGATAAGAAATTAAATGAATTAGCAACCGTTAATTATCAATATAGTTTGCCACTAATCTCGTTTGCGAGAATTCTGCGTGTTACAAATTTTCACGTGAATGATAGTGTTCAATTACGGCAAACAAATCTTTTTTATAATAGGGTAACAAATACAAAAAAATCGATGGATTCTACAGTTATTTTAAAAGAAGTAATTGTAAATGCGAAGGTGAAATCTAATATTGATTTATTGGATGAAAGATACACGACAGGTTTGTTCAACAGCAGGAATGGATATTCATTTGATATCATGAATGATGATCGTGCAAAAGGTTCATTGGATGTGTTTCATTATCTACAAGACATGGTTCCAGGTTTAACTATGTCGATTCCAATATTAGGTGCTAATGCTGCACAAGCAGCAAATAGTAATAATTTACCAGGACTAAACTGGCGCGATGGTTCGCCTGATTTGTTCATCAATGAAATACCTGCAGATGCAGGAACAATAATGGAATTGTCAATGACCGAAGTGGCGTATATTAAAGTATATCGGCCTCCGTTCATGGCAGCTTCTGGGTCTGGTGCTTCTGGTGCTATTGTGATTTATACTAAGAAAGGAGGAGATATTAAAACAGACAATGTAAAAGGACTTCGTTATGCACTCCTTGCTGGGTATAGTAATTACCGAGAGTTTTATCAACCTGATTACAGTACGCTTCAATCGAAGTACCTAGATGCAAGATCAACTTTGTATTGGAACCCTTATCTCCTCACGGACAAGAAAAACAAATCAATAAAACTGGACTTTTATAATAACGATGTAACCACTCGATTTAGGTTAATACTGGAAGGTGTAGATGCCAATGGGAAGTTGGCAAGAGTGGAAAAAATTATAGAATAAATTGAAAGAAAATTAACCTTTATTATTTTCAAATTCCATCTTATCACCATCCATTAATTCTCTTTCAATTTCTTCCATTTGAACAATATCCCAGGCTTCGCTTTCGGTAGGAGTGCAATTTAAAAAATCGAGTAACTCCACTTTTTCAAATGTAGATTCAACAGATTCAGATAGAGAACAGATAACGAAAGAGGCGCTTTTCTCATAAAACTGTTGTTGTAATTCTGCTAATTTAATAGCCGCTGCTTCCTCTATTTGTTCCACATCCTCCATTTGTAGTATCACATTTTTGACGGTAGCGCCTAACAGTTTCAGGCAGGTTTTTTCTATTTCTGCTGCTATATTGACAGTAAAACTGGGCAATAAAGGGCTTACAACAGTAAATTTCTCCTTGGTATCAATTTTGATTTCCATAATAAAGAATTCATTAACAAACTGTGCATAAATGGCACGCAACTTCACTCAAAAATATTCGTTATAATTGTATAAATCCAATTTTGATTATGGATAATAATTTTTCGGCACAAGTAAAAGAGATCATTTCCTTTAGTAGGGAAGAAGCATTGCGGTTGGGAAACGACTTTATAGGGACTGAACATCTCTTATTGGGATTGATACGTGATGGCGATAATACAGCTATCAAAGTGCTCAAACAGCTCAATATTGATTTGTATGAACTCCGAAAGGAAGTAGAACTGGCTGTAAAAGACAAAACAGGGAAGAATATTGCTAACATCAATAGCTTGCCATTGACCAAACAGGCAGAGAAAGTTATTCGGGTTACGGTGCTTGAAGCAAAAGCTTTAAAAAGTCCGTTAGTGGAAACTGAGCATTTGATGTTAAGTATTTTGAAAAACAAGGAAAATATAGCCACTCAAATTTTAAATCAATTTGATGTGGATTATGATCTGTTTAGAAATGAATTAGGAATGGTAGGATCTACTAATCCAAAACCTCCCCGTAGCGAATTTTCGGATGAGAATGAAGAA
>JAYUFN010000384.1:0-3289 GCA_043738705.1 Bacteroidota bacterium | reverse complement strand
TTCTTCACCACAGATATAAGCACCGGCACCGCGGTGTACATAAATTTCGCAATCGAATCCAGTACCTAAAATATTCTTACCTAAAAATCCATTTGCTTTTGCTTCAGCAATAGCGTGTTCCAAAATATCAGGGATCCATGCGTATTCGCCGCGGATATAAATATATGTTGCGTGACTACCCAAAGCAAATGAAGTAACAATTAATCCTTCAATTAATAAGTGGGGAATAAATTCCATTAGATACCGATCTTTGAAGGTACCAGGTTCACTTTCGTCGGCATTACAAACCAAGTGACGAGGAACACCTTCTGGTTTTGCAATAAAGCTCCATTTCATACCGGCAGGGAAGCCTGCACCACCTCTGCCACGAAGACCACTCTTCTTTACTTCTTCCACAATCTCTTCGGGGCTCATTGTTTTCAGGGCTTTCTCTACGCTGCGATAACCACCTTCACGGCGATACACTTCGTAAGTACGAATTCCTTCTACCTGTGCTTTTTCTAATAATAATTTTCTTCCCATATACCTAACTCCTTTGAGGGATTTTTTTAATTATTTGTAGCTGCTATATTTCTACATTCTGCAATAATTGCATCTACTTTTTCTTTTGTCAAATGTTCGCGATAATGTTTACCCAGTTGCATCATCGGTGCATAACCACATGCACCTAAACACTCTACTGTTTTTAACGTAAATAAACCATCAGCAGTTGTTTCGCCGGCTTTAATACCTAGTGTACTACTGATATGATTGATGATATTGTCGCTGCCATTTAGCATGCATGGACCAGTATGACAAACTTCAAACATATATTTTCCTACAGGCAGTGTGTTGTACATGCTATAGAATGTAGCTACTTCATACACTTCAATTGGCTCGATTTGTAAAAGCGATGCGATATAGTCCATTGTTTCTGAGCTAAGCCAACCGCCGAAGTTATCTTGTGCTAAATGCAATAAAGGCAGAAGTGCACTCTTCTGTTTTTCTTCCGGATAGCGAGCAATGATTTCTTTCACTTTCGCCAGTTTTTCTTCTGAAAATTGTACCATATCAATCAATCATTTTCAATAAATCAATTCAATTTTATTATGCGTCTAATTCTCCTGCAATCAAGTTCAAACTACTCATTACTACAATCGCATCGCTCAACATTCCGCCAATCACCAATTCGGGATAGGCCTGATAGTAAATAAAAGATGGCCTGCGGAAATGTAAACGAAACGGCGTTCTGCCGCCATCACTAATCAAATAAAATCCTAGCTCACCATTTCCCCCTTCTACAGAATGGTATACTTCTCCTTTTGGCATATCCACTTCACCCATCACTATTTTGAAGTGCCAGATTAAAGCTTCCATCTTGGTGTATACATCTTCTTTTTTAGGCAAATAATATTCCGGAACGTCTGCATGAAAAACTTCTGCTTCAGCACCTTTGAATTCTTGTACTTTTTGATATGCCTGATTAATGATGCTCAAGCTCTGCCACATTTCTTCATTACGCACTAAGAAACGATCGTAGCTGTCACCGGTTTTCCCTACTGGAATTTTAAAATCAAAATCTTCATAACTACTATAGGGACTGTGCACACGCACATCATAGTCAACACCTGCAGCCCGTAAATTCGGGCCGGTAAATCCATAATTTAAAGCACGCTCAGCACTAATTGCGCCAGTACCAATGGTACGTTCCATAAAAATTCTATTCCGAGTAAATAGATTTTCCAATTCGCGCAAAGCAGCAGGATATTCTTTTAAAAATTTCTCGAGTTTCGTAAACGCTGTATTTGTGAAATTCCTTTCAAAGCCGCCAATACGCCCAATATTAGTAGTAAGACGGGACCCACATATTTCTTCATATATCTCGTAAATTAACTCACGGTATTGCATGATGTACATAAAACCTGTGTAGGCTCCTGTATCCACGCCCATAATAGAATTACAAATCAGATGGTCTGATATACGCGACAATTCCATAATGATAATGCGCAAATAATCAACTCGCTTAGGGGTTTGTACACCTAGTAATTTTTCGCAAGTTAAATGCCATCCCATATTGTTAATAGGGCTGCTGCAATAATTTAACCGGTCTGTAAGTGTTGTAATCTGGTATAGCGGTCTGCGTTCAGCCAGTTTTTCAAAAGCGCGGTGGATATAACCTACCGTTTGCTCAGTTGAAACAATCATTTCTCCATCAAGCTCCATGATATTTTGAAACACTCCGTGTGTAGCGGGGTGCGTAGGACCAACGTTTAATGTAGTGGTCTGCTTCTCTATGGAACCTTCTGGTAATTTAATATGGTGTTGATGAAGTTCTGTCATACCCAAACCCCCGAGGGGCTTATTTATTTTTAGTTAATCAGCTTTATGTTATCCTCTGCCAAACATCTGATCGTCTTTATCGATACGTGTTTGATCTTCTAAAGGAAATTCTTTTCTTAATGGAAAATAATCCATCTCATCCACATTTAATATGCGTTTAAGATTATCATGGCCAACAAAATTTATTCCAAAAAAATCGTAGGTTTCTCTTTCCATCCAATTGGCAGCAGAGAATAATTTACTCGCCGTAAAAACATCTGGAGAAGCAATATCAGCGAACACTGTAAAACGAATTCTAACATTGTCTTTTAAATTGTGCAAGTGGTAAACCACTGCCAATTCGCGACCAAGTTTATCAGGATAATTCACCGCAGTTAAGTCGGTAAGGAATTGGAAATTCAAATCTGTTTCGTCATATAAAAATTGTAATACTTTCAGATTTTGATCTTTGGCAACTTCAAAACTTAGCATGCCATAAGGAGATTCAAAATTGGAAACCTGGTCACCAAATTTTTCTTTTAGCCTTAGTTGAATATGTTCTTGTGTTAATCCCATTTCGTTTTTATTATTCTATTCCGTAACTATTCATCAAAGCTTTGTATTGTTCGCTATTTCTTCTTCTAATACTTTCCAGACCTACTAGTTCCTGTACTTTCATAAATCCGTCTAGAACTGCCTCGGGGCGTGGAGGGCATCCAGGAATATAGACGTCTACAGGAATCACCTGATCAATACCTTGCAAAACGCTATACGTATCAAAAATACCGCCGCTACTTGCACAAGCACCCATCGCAATTACCCAGCGGGGTTCGGCCATTTGTAAATATACTTGTCGTACAACGGGTCCCATTTTTTTAGATATGGTTCCCATCACCATCAACAAATCGCACTGACGTGGAGAGAAACCCACTCTTTCGGCACCAAAGCGAGCCAAATCGTAATGTGATGCCATGGTTGCCATAAATTCAAT
>JAYUFN010000383.1:0-9101 GCA_043738705.1 Bacteroidota bacterium | reverse complement strand
GTTGTTTGGAAGAGGCCGCCATTTACTAGTAAGGCCCTAGTTTTAAGAATGGATTCAAAAGCCAATTTAAAATGGTTAACTACTTACAATTCTTCCGTCTTTGAATTCAGGTTTAATTTTTTAAATCAGATTCTTCAAACTTCAAATGGGAATCAAGTTATTACTGCGGGTATCATTGACGAAAGATTCAAAAACAAAGACAGTATTGTTCGTGTTAACCATTATATAACAGGGCTTGATTATGCAACCGGGCAAAAAATCTGGGACCAGTCGTTAAACATCAGGCGCCAATTTTCGAACGTTTTTACCAACTATTTAACTATCAAACATATCAACGAATTGCCCAATGGAGATCTTTCTTTCCTTGGCTTTGGAGATACTAGTTTTTTATCTGTACCTCCATTTAGCACAAGGGCAATCAATATAATTACAGGCGCTACAGGAAATATCAAAAAGATGATAGGATATACCACATCGCAAAAGGGAAGTATTTTTATTGATGGCATTAAGATTGGAAATAGCGGTAATCAGCAGTTTTTATTAAATGATAATACTGAGGCGGTTTTAGCAGAGATAGATGCAAGTGGTAAACTTATTTGGCAGAAAGCATATCAAACCAATTCTGGCACACTACAACCAAATGGTTTTATGCCCAGCACAAGTGGATATAATATAACAATGAATAGTGCTACCAACCCTATCACTAATTTTCTTTTAAAGACCGATAGTAGTGGAGGATTGACTTGTTTTAACGCCAGTGGTAATTTACAAAGTTCAGATGCATCCTCTTTTTTAACGCAAGATGATGCTTTGATGGAGATAACAAATCAAACAAGTCCGGCTACTATTTTTTCGACTGCTACTTATATGCAAAGGGATTATCCTATTGCTACAAACACGATCTGCTATAATAGTTGCTGCAAGGATGTGTTAGATACTGCGAATACAACCATCAAGGTAGTTTGTGAAAACCTTGGATATCAATTACCAAATGGTGTTGATGTAAAGTATTCGGGCGACTATTATGTGATAAATAAAACGGCATTAGGATGCGATAGTATTAGCTTTTATAAAATCACGCTATTGAAATCGCCTTCCGAACTATCTTTAGGTGCGGACACTTGTATGGAAGGTAAGGATTCAATTATACTAACTACTACTCCCGGATATAATCAATACAAATGGAATAATAGTGTAAGCTCAAGTAATAATTTTACTGTTACACAACCCGGTAATTATACGGTGAGTGTAGCTAACCAATGTGGGATAAAATCTACCACAATAAATGTTAGTTCCATCTGTGATCGCGAGTTATTTATTCCAACTGCATTTACTCCAAATGGGGATGGTCTTAATGAAAGTTTTAAAATTCTTACCAAGCAAAATTATCAACTCAATAGTTTCGATATCTATAATCGATGGGGAGAAGTTATTTTCAGATCAATTGATTTGAGTAAGGGATGGGATGGTAATTTTAAAGGACTACAACAACCTGCAGGTTCATATACCTATTCAATTAGTATTACTTCCTTAAAAACGGGGAAACAATCTTATAAAAAGGGTTCCGTACAATTGATCCGGTAAGTTATTTTTTTATTGGGAATTTGTATTGAATCAACATAGCACTATCGTTATTTCTGGCTAGTACAAAGGCTTGCTGTTTGTTAACAGTAATGGGTTTTATTTTACGGACCTGCCCTTTTATTGCTAATCCATTAATTGTTTCGGCTTTTAATATCCCATTTCCTTTATTGATTAATACCGTTCCATAATCTGCGTCATATCTGCCCATCTGAATATTATTCTCGTAATAATTTCCTACTAATAAAATATCGGGAAGATTATCATGATTGGCATCTATTACAATTGCATCTTTAATTGAACTCAACTGCGCTTCATACGGTAAAGCCTGAATGCTGAAATTAAGATTACCATTGTTGATTAGCAGCGCACTTGAAAAATAATTTGCGGTATAGGTTGTTGCGTTATTCAACTTTGATGAAGAAAAAATATCATTAAGATGTGCTTTGGCAAAATCTTCTGCATACAAGTATTTCTTTTTCAAAATGGGCATTTGCTTTTCGAGTTCTGCCTTATTTGCAAATGCCAATTCCCTATCACCTAAAAAATAGGTAAGTACTTGTTCCTTCTTCCCATTATCATCAAAATCCTGATAGTACATCTTAACAGGTTTAGAATCTGAAGCCTTTAATCGGCTGTTTAAACCAAGATTTCCGGCAATTAAATCAATATCACCATCGTTATCAATATCAACTGGTAAGATGCAGTTCCACCATCCTTTTTTATCGGTTAATTGTTTCCGAACAAATGTACCTTTTGTATTAATAAATGCATCGATGCCTCCCCATTCTGAACAAATCAAAAGATCTTTATCACCATCTTTGTCAATATCATACCACAGCGCCTGTGTTACCATTCCAACCTGACTAAGTTCTTTTGCATATTGATTTGTAACGTCTTTAAAATGCCCCCTCCCATCGTTTTGTAATAGATAAGAATTAGGGGTTTGTCCGTATGCAAAAGGAACTGAACGACCCCCAATAAAAAGGTCTACGAAGCCATCCCCATTAAAATCGTAAGGAACAATGGTAGACTGCGTTACAAAAATATTATCTATGGCATGAGGCAATTTGGTAAAGTTTGCTTTACCATCATTCAAATAAACACGTGGCAATAAATTTTCGTCCTGACCATAAAATTCATTACCACCGCTTGCTACCACCAAATCCAAAAAGCCATCATTATTTACATCCACCCAACTTGCATCCACATCTTCATAAACACTGTCTTTATCAAATCCTGGTTGCACAGATTTTATAAATTTCCCTGAATGTTGCTGCAAATACAATGAGGGTTTAAATCCTTTTGAAGCTCCAAAATAAATATCGTCGAGTCCATCATTATTTACATCACCAACAGCAAGTGCGGGGCCTTCGGTCGACAACATATGAGGTAATAAGGGTTCCCGATTAAATTCATTAAATACATTTTCATCGTGCTTATACTTAATGCCAGTAGATGCGGTAATATCTTGCATGGGTTTACCGGCAAAAGCTTTAAAGTTGATGATTGATTGGTAGTTAAATAAAGGCAAGCCTTTTGTATAAGTGTATTGATATTGCGATTGTTTAGTTTTGAGGTGTATTGGTTGACAGGTATTATCTGGCCAGATTAAAAAAGCCGAATCGATTTTTGTTTCATCAAGACCTATATGAATGGGGATTTCCATACTTGATTGAAATCCTCGCACAGGATATTTTTCATAAGTCCTAATCTCGCCATTCGCAAACAATATAATTTTCGCTCCTAATGCATTTATATTCTGGTTTGAACCTTTTAATACCACTGATGCAAATGCTTTTGTTTTTGAATCATTTGATTTGTTGGCGTATAACAAAGCCGGGGCATCAATATTATTAACGATAATATCAAGATCTCCATCATTATCTAAGTCCGCATAAATAGCACCATTTGAATAAGTTGCTTGATCTCCTTTTATATGGTCTTTCAAATCATCGAAGACTAGGTTGCCTTTATTACTATAAAACTTGTTCGGGATCTTAATTTGCGGGAACTTATCGATCAGTGTCATATCTGCCTCTGCCAGATTATTGGCCTTAATCTTATTCTGTATTTGATCGTTCGAAACGTAATTAATATAATCGATATCGTTCATTCTTTTGGGAATGCCATTCGATATAAAAAGATCTTTTTTACCATCATTATCAAAATCCATCCATAGCGGTGCCCAGCTCCAGTCTGTTGCTGCTATACCCGAATAGAGACCCACTTCGCTGAAATGCCCATTGCGTCTATTCAATTGCAAATTATTTCTTGTGTACTGATAGTTGTATCCGTAACCGATTTTTAAATTAAAAATATCGTAGGTATCCTCTCCTTCTGATCGTTTTAAAATATATGGATCTGAAGGAAGCATATCCATCGAAATCAAATCCGGGAATCCATCGTTATTTACATCGGCGGCATCTACACCCATCGAAAATTGACTAGTATGCATGATTTGGTTAGTCAGATCCTCTTTAAATGTTCCATCTTTTTGATTAATATATAAGTAATCGTTCTCATGAAAGTCGTTACCGATATATAAATCAGGATATCCATCTAAATTAATATCGGCCACAACAACACCTAATCCGTAACTAATTGCTGAGCTATTAATTCCAGAAGCTTTTGTTACATCAGTAAACTTGTTACCATCATTTCGATACATCCTATCGCCCGACAACTCACTATAAGTTCCTAGGAAGGAAGCACGTGGCGCAAATGTTCCATTTTGATGAACAGAATGGTTTAGTAAAAACATATCCAGGTCCCCATCATTATCGTAATCAAAGAACACTGCTTGTGTACTAAAGCCCGAAAAATCTAATCCATATTCTTTCGACTTTTCTACATAATGCGGAATTCCATTACTATCAATACCAGTGCAAATTAATAGCAGATTATGTCCTTTCAGTGTTTCGTATTTGCCAACGCGGCAGATGTATAAATCTAATAATCCATCGTTATTAATATCAACCACAGAAACCCCGGTCGACCATGAGCCATCTTGTGGTATATTGGCTTCTTTGGTGATATCAGTAAATTGCAAGTTCCCTTTATTTAAAAATAATTTGCTTTCCCCTTGATTGGAACTGAAAAATACATCTACCAGTCCATCGTTATTAAAGTCGCCTGCGCCAACTCCCGCACCATTATAGAAATACATGTATTTAAACATGTTGAATTCGGTTGTAGGTTTAAGTTGGTTGGTAAAATCTAATCCAGTTTTATCTTTTTCCATTACTTCAAAAGCAATGGGATCTTTTACACCGGAACACGATACAAATTCAATTGAACCAAATAGTATCAAAATTACCATCAAGCTAGTTGATTGGCTACAAACGTTTTTTAAAATATTTCTATCAATAATGAAGGGCATTTTATTTTTTCTTTGAGCCTTTTTTGATGCTATACAATGCAGGAATTGCATCGTTCTGAAGCAGCAATAAATAATCTTTTCCAGCAGATTTTATTTCTTGTATATCTCTTATTTCACCTCGTAATTCCAAGCCAGTTACAGAAGCATCTTGAACTGTAAGTTTACCTTTACCATCACTCAACAATACATTTCCAAAACTAGCATCCAGTCTTCCCATCATTGGTGGAAATCCAAAATTATTACCCCCAACTACTAAGTCTTTAATCCCGTCTGCATTTACATCCACACATTTAATAGCGTTGATACAGGATAGTTGTAAATAAGGCGATAATTTCTGAACATCGAACTGTCCTTTTCCTTTATTAAAAGCAATGCAAGAACTTGCATAATTAAAAAGATGTACTACTGTTTTATCAATTATATCGGAAGAGAATAATTCTTGCACCGATTTTTTAGCAAAAACCTCATGCCGTAAATTTTGTTTTTTAAGTATGGGCAACTGTTCCTCCAAATCGCGTTTTAGAAATACCGGCAAATCCCTTCCATCGATTGTTCTGGTAAGAATTTTATCAACGATTCCATTATGATCAAAGTCCGTGATCCAAATCTTAACTGGATTTTCTTTATTGGGGTGCAGATAAAAATTTTCGCCAATATTTCCCAAAATCAAATCTTCTTTTCCGTCGCCATTTAAATCTGCTACAGCTACTGATTGCCACCAGCCCTGCAGATCGGTAAGATTCGTTTTTATCTCTTCAAAATGATCTTTATTAAACGAAAATATTTTAGGATTCATCCACTCGCCTACTACAATTAATTCTTTAGAAGTATCGCCCGTAACATCAGCCCAAACTGCGCCTGTTACCATTCCGATATTTGATATATCAGGGTTCTTAGTTTTCGCCATGTCTGTAAAGTGCCCCTTCCCATCATTTACATAAATATAACTAGTTGGAGTAATCCCATAATTACCAGGATAGCTTCTGGCGCCAACAAACAAATCAAGGTCGCCATCATGGTCGAAATCGTAAGCCGTAGCTACTGCAATATTCATTTCATTATTTCCAAACGCAGCAACATCAATCATGAAATTTCCTTTCCCATCATTCTTGTATAATCGATGTTGAAATACCCGATTACCTAATTGCGGATTATTGCCTCCTGCTCCTACAAACAAATCAAGGTCACCATCTCCATCGCAATCAAAAAACAAAACGGCTACATCTTCAAAGTCGCTGAATTGTTCAAAAGCGGGGTTGAACTTTTTATCAAATCCGCCATTTTTGTTTTGCAAGTATAGCTGCCCAGCATGTTTGGGTGTTCCGGCAATATATACATCTTCTAAACCATCGCCATTTACATCTCCCACTGCCGCTTTCGGACCTTCTTTTGAAAGAATCCTTGGTATATTTCGCTCAGAATAAAAATCAATTAAATCGTCTTCTGCATGTTTTTCGAAATTTGATTTTGCTGCAGTTAATAAAGTGTTTACAGCTTCTACTTTTTTATCGCGAATGATTGGTGCTTTCTCGGGCTGTGTAATTTGATGCACCTGATTGATAGTAGGATTTTTTTCAGTGCTATAGGTTCTATTGGGCCAAATAATTTGGAAGCTATCAATTTTAGGTTGCTTCCCCAAACCTATTAATACCTTATAATCTACTGATGATTGAAACCCACGTGTTGGCTGTACTTCACGACTTAAAATTTGGTCGCCTATAAATACTTTAATCTCGCTACCAATAGCAAAACTATTTTTACCCTTCCCCTTTAAATTAAACCCGATGTAATTATTTTTATTGATTTCACGACTATTATTTTTATAAACAAATGCCGGTGAATTTTCATTATTGATAACCAAGTCCAGATCACCGTCATTATCAAGGTCGCCATAAGCGGCACCATTTGAAAAAGAAGGTTGTGTAAAGCCCCAAGCTTTACCATGGTCAGAGAATTTTAAATTGCCTTCATTTTTAAATGCTTTATTTAATAAAGCTTGCCTAGGCATTTTGCTAATTACTGCATTCACTTCATCTTTCTTGCCCGTCATCACCATTTTTTGTACAATATCATTAGCAAAAAAATCAATGAAATCCTGATTAGTCAAATCCTTGTTGATTCCGTTACAGATATATAAGTCTGTAAGTCCGTCATTGTCTGCATCAAACAATAATCCACCCCAACTCCAATCAGATGCAGCAACACCACTATAATAGGAAGCATCTAAAAATTTACCATTCTTATTATTGACTTGTAAAGTGTTCTGTTGAAACTGATGATAGAAGCCCGATTTTTCTTTTAGTCGATACACATCAATATTATCGAATGATGAGGTTGTTTTTAAGCGATAATCATCATCGGGCATCATATCGGTTGTGAAAATATCAGGGTAACCATCATTATTGATATCGCCCATATCAGCACCCATCGATGCAAGGCTGGTATGTTGCACCCAGTTTTGTAATTCGTCTTTGAATGTGCCATCTTTTTGATTGATGTATAAATAGTCTCTTTCAAAAAAATCGTTTGAAACATAAATATCCGGGTAATGGTCTCCGTTTACATCACCAATTGTAACTCCTAATCCAAAACTGATGAGGCTTCCGTGAATACCTGTTGAATGGGTAACGTCTACAAACTTGCCATTATCGTTGCGTAATAAATGATCTCCCCCACCCTTCAAAAAATCTTTGACTGGCCAGTTTTCTGCTGGAAGATCACGCTTGTTTGCATAATTCAAGGTATTTACCGGGATGGGACTATTATTTACAATAAAGCAGTCTAAATCTCCATCCATGTCATAATCAAAGAAAGCTACTTGTGTGGTATAACCATTATCTGCTAAACCGTAAGCTTTAGCAGATTCAGTAAAAGTAAGATCGTGGTTGTTGATGAAGAGTTGGTTTTCTCTACTAACTCCATCATTGATATGGCCAGAATTAGAAACAAAAATATCGAGCCACCCATCATTATTGATATCCACCATCACTACTCCAGTACTCCATTGGTCTTTATTTTTAAAGCCTGCTTTGGCGGAAATATCTTCAAATTTAAAATCGCCTTTATTGAGGTATAATTTATTGCTGCCCATATTGGCAGTTAAAAAAACATCGGCCAAGCCATCGTTATTAATATCGCCAATTGCAACGCCGCCGCCATTATAAAAATTTCGGAAAGTGAAGATGTTAAAATCTTTAGTATCAGTTACAATATTGGAAAAATTAATTCCGGTATTTTCCATCAACTGAAAAAGAGGGGCTTCTTCCTTTTCATTTTTGCTTTTGCAAGAGATGATTGGAGCGAAATAAATTAATAACAGAATGATAGTGTAGAGCGATCGGGCTTTCATAGATAAATAACAAAAGGTCATTAAAATTAATGACCTTTTGTTGTTATTGTTTATTAATTAAAATTAATAGCCAGGATTTTGTTTCAGATTCGGGTTAACAGCAAGTGCTGTGTTAGGAATCGGGAACAACAGATATTTAGGATCTGTTTGTGGTTTCAGTGCGTTTGGAGATAAGAAAGTTCCGAAACGGATTTGATCTTGTCTTCTCCAACCATCCCAATGAAATTCTCTCTGTCTTTCGTTCAGCAAGCTAATTACACCACCTGCATCAGCCGTGTTAGGATCAGCATTTTTTAGAACAACTGAAGTAGCAACAGAAGCTCCACGTTTTGCACGTAACTGATTAACCAAAGTTAAAGCAGTACCGGCGTCAGAAGTTCTTAAAGCGGCTTCCGCTTTCATCAGAACTACGTCAGCGAAACGAAAGAATACATAGTCATTATCTGGTTGACCGTCGTTACCATCTTTGGTATCAACAACATATCTCCAGTAACGGATACCAGTAACTTCTAGGTTAGTACCACTTTCTTGTAAAGCTACAGCTCTAGTGAAAGACAAAGGAGCACCTTTTCTATCTTGTAAAGCAGCACCAGTAACAAGATCGTATTGTTGACCAGCCAAGAAACCAGTTGTATTTACAGCAGCAGGGTTAGGCCATTTACCATTTGGATCAACATAAGGAACACCTAAACGTGTATCAGTTGATTCAAATTTGTCATAAACAGCAGCCAAAGTAGTAAAGCCATTCCATCCACTCTTGTTCATATTGTAGTGGTTGGTTTTGTACCA
>JAYUFN010000382.1:0-1077 GCA_043738705.1 Bacteroidota bacterium | reverse complement strand
ACGATTAAAGCACCAGTTTCAACAGCATCCTTAGCTACTTTTGCATAGAAAGTATCGATTGAAATGATCGTATCAGGAAATATCTTTAGGATCGCTTTAATTACAGGGATCACCCTTTCTGATTCTGTTTGAGCACTGATTTTTGTGCTATCAGGGCGAGTAGTTTGACCACCAAGGTCAATGATTCCTGCGCCTTGTTGAAGCATTTTTGCTACTTTATTAACCGCTTCATTAATATTTTCAACACGACTACTTTCATGGAAACTATCTGGTGTACAGTTGATGATCCCCATTACGATGGGTTCATCTAAAATTATTAATCTTCCTTTAGCGTTAAGCGTGAACATAGTAAGTATTCATTTATCTTGCATTCCTGTCAAAGATATTATATAGCGTATAACGCGGGCAATAAAATGGAAACAAACCACCAATACGATCTGGCAATCGCACAATGCCGTGAAATATTTATTAAAAAGACCAAGGACTATGGCACAGCATGGCGTGTACTTAGAACTATTTCAGTTGTAGATCAGATTTTTATAAAAGCATTAAGAATAAGAACTATTCAGGATAAAAGAACACAGAAAGTGGAAGATGGAATACCATCAGAATTCATGGGGATTGTAAATTATGCCGTTATAGGATTGATACAATTGGCATTGGATAATCCTGCAGTAGAAGAAGTGCCAGTAGCAAAGGTAGATGCTTGGTATCAGGAGTATGTAACATTTGCTAAAACAACAATGCTGGATAAGAATCACGATTATGGGGAAGCATGGCGGGATATGAGTCAGGAAAGTTTTGCAGATCTGATTTTGATGAAGTTGCTTCGAATTAAGCAAATATTATTAAATGATGGACAGACCCTAATCAGTGAAGGAATTGATGCTAACTATGTTGATATATTGAATTATGCAATATTTGCATTGATCTTATTAGAAGAAGGTAAACACTAGAGATTTATTGTTAGTATGAAAATATAAATTAACACATGAAAAAAATTTTGGTGATTGTTCGATGGTGTGTTGGAATCCTTTTTATTTTCTCGGGATTGATTAAAGCAAATGACCCGCTTGG
>JAYUFN010000381.1:0-3300 GCA_043738705.1 Bacteroidota bacterium | reverse complement strand
ACTTAATAATATTTTCAGAGAAGTAATCGGGAATAAAACGATCTCAGTAATGGGTAATCCGAATTTGGGTGAAGTGCGAGGGTTTTTAATGGGGGTTGAAAATCCGTATAAGCCAGATGGTCCTATTATAAATTCCGAAGTTTGGGTAGACGAATTACGTTTATCAGAGATTGATGAGCACGGCGGTTGGGCGGCATTGGGTAGGGTTGATTTTACCTTGGCTGATTTGGGTTCTATATCGGTGTCTGCAAATACCCATACACAAGGTTTTGGCACAATTGAACAAAGGGTAAATGAAAGAGCTCGTGAAAATCTTTTCCAGTTTGATGCGGCAGCAAGTATCAATGGAGGTAAGCTGGTTCCAAAAGAAGCAAGGTTAAGTATGCCTATTTACGCAAGCATTAGTAGAACACTTAGAACCCCACAATACGACCCGTTCGATAAAGACATATTGTATGCAGAAAAACTAATGAGTATGCCGGGTAAACGAGATTCTATTCGCAATGCGGCTGTGGATCTCACAACAATCAAAACAATTAATTTTACAAATGTAAGAGTGGCGCCTTCAGGGCTCAAGACAGGATTATTTAAGTTGAGTAATTTTGATTTCAGTTACTCGTATACGCAAACTCAGCAATCGAGCCCAATCATACTGGAAAATAAAATCACCAGACATCGAGGTGGTTTGGGATACACCTATATAGGTCAGAGTAAATACGTAGAACCCTTGAAACGACTGATTCGTAGTAAGTCTGCTTGGTTATCGTGGCTAAGAGATTTTAACTACAATTTACATCCATCTTTGTTAAGTTTTAGGGCAGATGTGAACAGACAATTTGGTGAATACGTACCAAGAATTGTTAGTACCTACGATAGTAAAGTAGAAAGAGTGGACACTACTTACGATAAGTATTTTACCTATGATCGATTCTATAATATGCAATGGGATTTATCGAGAAAGTTGAATTTCAATTTTACTGCAACTAATAATGCCAGAGTGGATGAGCCTTCTGGGAGGATCGACAATAAATTGAAAAGAGATAGTGTACTGACGAATTTTATTAATGGAGGAAGAAATACTTTATACCAACAACGTGCATCTTTGAATTGGGATATTCCACTTGCGAAATTGCCGATTACCAATTGGATTAGTGCAAGATATAGTTATGCGGCTTCTTATAATTGGATTGGTGCTAGTAGGGTAGCAATCAATTTAGGGAATACCTTGGAAAACTCACAGGAAAACAATTTGAATACACAATTCAATTTTGGAAATCTATATGCCAAATCTAAGTGGTATCGTGCTATCGATAATATTCCGATGCCCAAGCCAAAAACTCCTACTAATTCTGTTGATACAAAGAATGGCAAGGATAAAAGGAATGGCAGTATACTAAATGGCACCAATATCCAAAACTCGCAAAAGCCCAACGCACTAGGCTTTACTGTGCAAACAAAAGAGGAAGCATTAAAAGGATTAACTGGAAAACTCCGTTACGAAGCATTACTCAAATGGCGTCAACAAAAAAGAGATGAGCGAACTGCGATAAGAATGGCAAAGGCCAATCAACCAATTGAGCTAAATGGATTTCAACGCAGCTTAGGAAAATTTGTAACGATGGTAAAAACGATCCAGCTGAATTATTCTGCAAACTTTCGAAGTAGGGTTCCAGGTTATATGGATAGTTCAAAAGTATTGGGACAGAACTGGGGTAGTATGCAACCAGGGTTAGATTATATTTTCGGCAAACAACCAGATACTAGTTGGTTAAATAAAAAGTATAGTCAGGGATTGATTACTAAAGACAGCACATTCAATTATTTGTTTCGTCAGAATTTCGAACAGAAAATGAGTATTACTGCGCAGATTGAGCCGATCAGAGAATTTATTATTGATATCAATCTTGATAAATCCTTTACTAAAGAATATACTGAATTGTATAAAGATACAGCAGGTTTTGGAAGGGCAGAGCACCTGAATCCATTGTCATCAGGAGGGTTTAGCGTTTCTTATATTGCATTCAATACTTTGTTCGGAAAACAAAACCCAAATGAGGTTTCACAAACTTTCAAAACCTTCGAAGCAAATCGTATTATCATTTCGAACAGGGTGGCAAGTGAAAACCCTTACTGGCAGGCATTACCACCAGGACAAAAATTTATGTCCGACGGATATGCCAGAGGATATAACAGGTACTCGCAAGATGTAATTTTGCCGGCATTTTTTGCAGCATACACTGGTAGGGATCCGTTGAGTATTGCATTGCTTAAACAATCCAATGCTAATATTAGATCCAATCCATTTAGTGGTATTCTGCCCAAGCCAAACTGGCGTATGTCTTATACGGGTTTATCAAAAATACCTGCGCTGGCATCGATCTTTAGCGCAATAACTTTAACGCACGGATATAACGGAACACTAAGTATGAATAGTTATACCAGTGCTTTGTTATATCGTGATCCATTTAGATTGGGTGCACCCTCTTTTATTGATACGGTGAGTGGTAACTATATTCCTTATTTCCTAGTTCCAAATATTACCATGCAGGAACAGTTTGTACCATTAATCGGAGTAGAGGTTTCAACGAATAAAAAGTTGACCCTGAAATTTGAATACAAGAAAAGTAGAACACTCAGTATGAGTTTGATCGATTATCAATTGAGCGAAAGTAGAAGTACTGAATGGACATTTGGGGGTGCTTGGCGCAAGAAAGGAGTGAGTCTGCCATTTAAAATTCCAGGATCGAAAGGAAAGAAATTGAATAATGATCTGAATCTAAAACTGGATCTTTCTGTTCGCGATGTTGCCACCAGCAATAGTAGATTGGACCAGACTAATGCTTACGGAACGGGGGGGCAAAAAGAAATAATGATTCAACCATCGATAGATTATGTGATAAATAATCGCATCAATATAAAATTCTTTTTCGATCAACGAAGAGTAACACCTTACATCTCTACTTCTGCTCCAATAACAAATACAAGGGCGGGTGTAAATATCAGAATTTCATTAGCGCAATAAAATTCAACATTCAAAATTCAAAAAAATGAAAAAAGTAGAAACGCATCCAAATCAATATGGCGCGGTTCTACTTTTTATTTAACCCAATCTATTTTTTAATTCTTCTTTAGAGCCCATTTCCACATTTCTTTCCAAGTAATTTTCTTGCCGTACATCAATATTCCCGTTCTATAAATTTTCGCAGCTACCCAAGTGGTGCCGAGGAAACCTATAATTAAGAATACCATACTAAGTATTAATTGAAAATAGGTTACACCCTCTGGTACTCCGTGAGCAAC
>JAYUFN010000380.1:0-1085 GCA_043738705.1 Bacteroidota bacterium | reverse complement strand
CCTAAGCCTATTGGACGATGACGTTCATTACTTCTTTTTGTTTCAGGAATTGGGTAGTAATTACCATCTATTACTTTATTCAAATTACGGGTTACAATTTTTGTAACTTCTACCAATTTTTCAAAATTAAATTTCTTTCCTTCTACAAATCTTGGTAATGAAAGCGAAGCTAAATTACAAACCGCTGTTTCGTTTTCATCACTATACTCTATAATTTCTGTACACAAATTACTGCAACGTATTGTACCAAGATTTTGTTGGTTACTCTTTGTATTAGCAGCATCTTTATACAACACATAAGGTGTACCCGTTTCTATTTGCGATTCCAATACCGCATTCCACAATTCTCTTGCTTGTATCGTTTTTTTAGCTCTTCCCTCTTGCTCGTATTGTATGTACAATGCTTCAAACTCTGCACCATGTGTAGTGTGTAGGTTTTTTGCTTCGTTAGGGCAAAACAAACTCCACTCACCATCTGCTTCTACACGCTTCATAAATAAATCAGGTATCCACAATGCTAAAAATAAATCTCTAGCACGCATTTCTTCTTTCCCGTGGTTTTTTCTTAGTTCCAAAAATTCAAACACATCTGCATGCCATGGTTCTAAGTAAACAGAAAATGCACCTTTTCTTTTTCCACCACCTTGGTCTACATAACGAGCTGTATCGTTAAACACACGAAGCATTGGTATGATACCATTTGAAGTTCCGTTTGTTCCTTTTATGTAACTACCAGTACTGCGAATATTATGAACGTTTAACCCAATACCACCAGCACTTTGAGAAATAAGAGCGCAATCTTTTAATGTATCGTAAATACCATTGATGCTATCATCTTTCATGCTTAGCAAAAAGCAGCTACTCATTTGTGGCTTTGGTGTACCACTATTAAACAATGTTGGCGTAGCATGAATGAACCATTTTTCACTCACTAAATTATACGTTTCAATAGCTGCATCTATATCTGTTTTGTGTATGCCCAATGCTACACGCATAAACATGTGTTGCGGGCGCTCTACTATTTTACCATTTACTTTTAGCAAGTAAGATTTTTCCAAAGTTTTGAAACCGAAAAAATCAAAATG
>JAYUFN010000379.1:0-3312 GCA_043738705.1 Bacteroidota bacterium | reverse complement strand
AAAATGTCAAAAGTAGAAAAAGAAGCTGTTTGGGTGCTTGAAAGCAATCAAAAAATTGTTTGGGTAATCGGTATGAGAATCGATGACCGTTTTAAAGTAAGCTATTTGTGTATCAGAATTGATTGATTCGATTTTCTTTTCAACTAATTTAAATGCTAATACACCAGATGGAAACTGAATAACTTTCTCTTCTTTTTCAATCACTATATGATAAGCCTTCTCTGATTGCAATGCGGCAATAATCAACCATTTTCTATTTTTTATAATACGCATCTCAGGCGAAGAAATATAAGCTCCATTATCCGCATCTAGCAGCTTAATAATTTCAGGAACCTGATTTGCTTTAAACCCAAACTGCTTGGAAATTTCCCAAACAATGGTTGACTGAATTATAGACTGTTTTAACTTTAAAACAGGAACATGCCACTCCTCTCCTTTTTTTTCAACCAAATTTTTTAACTGTTTTGCAATTGATTCCTGATAGATCATCGCCACATCACGCATCCTTTCAATATTTTGTAGAATATTTTCTTCTGTTTGCGGAAAAACAGTTTGTATTTGTGGAATTAATTGATTTCTAAAAAAATTTCTCGTGTATTTATCTGATATATTCGACACATCTTCTACAAAAGGCAATTCATTTTCTATGGCGTATTGTATCAATTGTTTTTTTCTAAACCCCAATAAAGGCCTGATGAGTGATTTTTCTTTTTGAAAAGGCATCATGCCCTTTAAACCTAAAATGCCAGTACCTCGGAAGAAGTTCATAAGAACCGTTTCGATATTATCATCTGCGTGATGCGCTGTGACCAGTAAAATTTCTTTTTGAAAAAGTAAGTCCCCAGAATTAGACTTTTCAACCCTATCATTCAATTCATTAATTAGTGATTCAAACCAGAAGTATCGTAATTTACGAGCGGCCTCTTGAATGGCTATTTTATTAGTCTCTGCAAACTCAGCAGTATTAAACTTCTTAGTGAAAATGGTTGAAGTGTAAGGAAGCGATTTAACAAATGCTTCATCTCTTTCACTATCTGCTCCTCTTAACTGAAAGTTACAATGTGCAATACTAAATTTAAATCCTGCATTTGTTATAAGATGGGTCATCACAATACTGTCGACCCCCCCACTAACAGCTAATATTAAATAGCAATTATTAGGGTTCCATTTTATAAAATGTTTTTTCCAGTTTGCTGAAAATTGAATTGATAGATTCATTAGTATAAATAATCACTTCTATAAATGACCGAACCGAAATATTATGAAAGATTGATTCTACTTTTATTAAGTCTTCTTTACTTCTTTTGCCCAAGCATCTTTTAAACCAACAGTTTTATTAAATATTAGTTGTTCTTCCGTACTATCCCGATCAATTACAAAATATCCTTTACGAATAAATTGAAATCCAACAGAACGATCGTCCAACTTAATTGCGGGCTCAACATAGGCATTTGCAATTACCTGCAATGAATCAACATTGATGTAATCTTTGAAATCACCTTCTGCATTTGCAACATCTTCAACTTTAAATAACCTGTCGTATAAACGGATTTCGGCATCAACAGCAGTTGATATATTAACCCAGTGGAGTGTACCTTTTACATTAATTCCTGATGTATCAGAACCACTTTTGCTTTCTGGAATATAACTACAATGAAGCTCGCTAATATTGCCTTGTAAATCTTTAATTACTTCTTCGCATTTAATAATATAAGCACTTTTTAATCGCACCATTTGCCCGGGCGATAATCTGAAATATTTTTTGGGGGCGACTTCCATAAAATCATCCCTTTCAATATAAAGTTCTT
Source organism: Bacteroidota bacterium (assembly GCA_043738705.1). Lineage (GTDB taxonomy): Bacteria > Bacteroidota > Bacteroidia > Chitinophagales > Chitinophagaceae > Sediminibacterium. Next base: position 1,504 of record JAYUFN010000379.1, on the reverse strand, counting down.
TGCTAAACGGAATGGATCTTCTGCCTGCACTTAGGTCTTCAGGATTATTCTCACTATCCAACATCTCTGTGATATCAGGATAATTCGTAATCACAATTTTCAGTGGATTAAAAACAACCATTCTTCGCAAAGCCGTTTTATTTAATTCTTCGCGAACACAAAATTCAAGTAACCCAAAATCAATTAGATTTTCTCTTTTAGCAACACCAATTTTATTACAAAATTCCCGAATACTAGATGCAGGATAACCCCTTCTTCGCATTGCAGAAATGGTACTCATCCTCGGATCGTCCCAGCCGTTTACATGATTTTCATTAACTAGCTGTAACAATTTACGTTTACTCATCACGGTGTAAGTCATGTTGAGTCTCGCAAACTCATATTGTTTTGAAGCAAATATTCCTAGCTGTGCAATGCACCAGTCGTACAAAGGGCGATGGGGTATGAATTCCAAAGTACAAATACTATGAGTAATGTTTTCAATTGAATCGCTCTGGCCATGAGCAAAATCATACATTGGGTAGATGCACCATGCATCTGCTGTTCTATGATGGTATGCATGTTTAATACGATAAATGATTGGGTCACGCATTTGCATATTCGGACTAGCCATATCAATCTTGGCCCTCAATACTTTTTCTCCATCCAAATATTTACCCGCACGCATATCATTAAACAATTGCAAGTTTTCTGAAACAGTTCTGCTTCGATAACTATTTTCAATGCCAGGTTGTGTAGGAGTTCCTTTTTCGATTGCAATAGCCTCACTATTACTTTCATCCACATATGCCAAACCCTTTTCAATTAATTGTGTGGCGAATTGAAATAATTGTTCGAAATAATTTGATGCATATAGTTCTTCAGCCCACTCAAAGCCCAACCACTTCACGTCTTCCTTAATACTTTCAACATATTCAGTTTCTTCGGTACTTGGATTAGTATCATCAAAACGAAGGTTTGTTTTTCCCCCATATTTTTGTGCAAGCCCAAAATTCAGGCAAATACTTTTTGCATGTCCAATATGCAAATAGCCGTTTGGTTCTGGAGGGAACCTAGTTAAAATGGATTGGTATTTTCCTTCAGCCAAATCTGCTTCAACTATTTCTTCAATAAAATTTAGACTCTTTTCTTCGCTCATTTCTTTATTATTTCTAGGGGCGAATGTACGAAATTGATGGCTTCTAATGTAAGTTGGCGAAGGTTAAGAGCCAAAAATGCCGGTTACTCTAAAAGTAAACCGGCATCATTTATTTTAACTCTTAAAACTTTAGTTTGAAATGACTACTGAATCAAAAAATATCTTAGCATCTTCTTTTTTAGCAGCAGGGTTCTTAGAAGTAAATAGAATTTGGTGCATGATCACTCCATTAAAAAACATGTAGATAAATGCCTTCCTACCTTTAAATTGATCATTGGTAGAATTGGTTCCATCAATATGAAGATATAAAGAGCTTTTGCCTTTAAATTGTTGAACAGAATCTGATATAATTTCAGCTCCACCCAA